>DATFJZ010000175.1:0-3819 GCA_035268945.1 Desulfobacteraceae bacterium
GCCCAGGCCAGGCCCAGGGTGAAACCGTAATCCGAGCCGTCCCCGTCAAATTTTCGTTCACCGTCACCCAATCCGTATCCGGAAAGGTTGATATTGTTTTCAAGGGAGGTGTCAAGGTCCAGGTAGTTCACCCCGCCGGCAATGGAGAGGTTGGGGGTTACCGCAACGGAGAGCACCGGGTTGATACAGACGGTGGAGAGTTCCGAGTCGGTGGCAAGATACCTGCCTTCCCAGGTGTTGCCCCATTGGGTGGCCAGCCCGAAGGGCGAGAAGATCCCCAGGCCAACGGATATCGTTTCACTGACCCCATGGGTGGCGTAGAGGGTGGAGGGGAAAAAGAGATCGCTCTCTGTGGTGGCGGTCTCTCCGGTACTGTCACTCGTCTGTTCAAAGACAAGCCTCACCGCTGTGGTGCCTAGCTCCACCTGTGTGCCGTCAAGTTTACTGATCAGGGCGGGGTTGTAGAAGACGGCCGAGGGAGAATCCAGGTGGGCAATGGATGCCCCTGCCCTGCCAAAGGAGGCTGCGCCCTGGGAAAACACGGCAAACCCCGACGCGTGGAGGTCTGCACTGGCGAAGAAAATCACCAGCAGAAAGGATAAGCAGGCTGTTTTTTTCATTTTTTTCTCCAAATTAAGTAAAGGCCAAAGCCGGTTCAACAGTAGAAGCTTCGTCATAACATCGGTCACCCTGAGGTGGAGTCAGGCTTTCTTTATTAACATTATCGTGTGTTTTATGGTTGGTCGTGTTTTCTGTCCGATAACTTCAATAACAAAAGCCTGATCCCGTTGGCCCAAAAGAGAGGCAGGCCTGTTGGGTAACGAAAGCTTGATGTTTAATTTTACTCTGACCCCAATTATTCTCGGCTGCTTCTAAAGAAGCCGTAACAGGCACCGGCAAACCCTCCGGCAAGGTGGCTGAACTGGGAGATCCTGTCGATTTTCAGGGTGGACACCACCTCATCCCCGATGAACAGAACGGCGATGAGTATGAAGGTCAGAGGAATCTCCCCGGACCGGATGTTTGAAAAAGAGCCCAGGAGGATCAGCAGGAAAGCAATGCCGCTCCCCCCCACAAGGGAAGTGGAGAAGAAAAATGCGTTGAGCAGAGCCGTAACAGCGGCGGTGACGCATATCATCTCAAAGACTTTGCCTGAGCCGTATTTTTCTTCCAGCAGCGGCCCCACCAGCAGAATAATCATCAGGTTGCCCATTAGATGGGACCAGCTGCCGTGGCCGAGAACATAGGATACCAGTCTGAAGTAAAAGTGCGGGTTTGAAAAGGAGAGGCCCCCGGGAGAAGAGAAATACCGGCCCACAAGGGAGCTGCTGCAGACCACCAGAACAACAACGGCTGCCAGGGAGTAGGTAAGAATCACCGGGGCGTTGTACTTGATTTTCATGGCTGTTTTTTCTCTTTCACACCAAAGGCATCTTGAAATTTTCGAGTTCCGCCCTTGTCTCGTGATCCGTGGCATCACACTGGATGGGGGTGATGGAGATGCAATTTTGTGACAGGGCATAAACATCGGTGTCCGGCTTGTCACCAGCGGGTTCGGTGCTGCCGTACCAGAAATAGGGCCGGGTCTTGGGATCAAAGCGTTTTTCAAACCGAGTGGACAGATTGCTCTGGGCCTGCCGGGTAATTTTCACCCCGGAGATCTCTTTGAAGGGCCCGTTGGGGGCATTGATGTTTAAAAAGGTGCCGCGGGGCAGGCCGTTGGTTTTTACCCGGTTCACCATATCAACGGTAAAGCGGGCCATGCTGCTGAAATCCATGTTCTCCCCGCTTTTTATGGAGACGGCCAGGCTCGGCAACCCGTTTAAGGCCCCTTCCCTGGCTGCTGAGGCCGTACCCGAGTAGTTGATGTCGATCCCGATGTTGCAGCCGGGATTTATCCCTGAAACGACCAGATCCGGGGGAGAGGTAAAGAGTTCAAACAGGCCGAGCTTGATACAGTCTGCGGGGGTGCCGGCAACGGCAAATCCCTTCTTTCCCTCTCCAAGGTCGATGGTATCGATTCTCACCGGGGCGTTCAGTGTAATGGCATGACCCACCGCACTCTTTTCCCGGTCCGGCGCAATGAGAATAACATCGTGAGAAGCGCTGAGGGCTTCATACAGAGCCATAATCCCCGGGGCATTGTATCCATCATCATTGGTAAGTAGAATCTTCATGGTCTTCCCCATCCTCGGTGTTCAGGTCGTTTTTATAACACATCTGGATAGCATTTTTTTCCGACCAATGCAAGATTATTAGGAATAAATGGCTTTCACCTCCGCCCGCCGCAAATTGTCTGCGTTTTTTTCGATTTTCTTTATTGTTGCGGCAACCCCGTCCTGGGCTTTTTTCAGCCGGGGGGCAAGGGCTGCATTCAATGCTTTTTCGGCATTGTTTAACCGGTTGATAAAAAAGAGGTAATCCCCTGGCCTGTCGCCATAAACCGATTTGATCACCCCTGTATAATTGTCACCGGCCCCCTTGAGCAGGCCGGTGTAGTGGTCTGCCAGTATTGCCATGAACTGCCCGTATTGGTCAGCGGCTTTTGGCTTGAGCCCTGCCTGGTTTGCGATGGCAGAGGTGTCGGGTTTCCTGTCGTCCAGGAGGGCCTCCCGGGCTTCATCCAGGGCTTTTCTGCGGCTGAGAAGGTGATTTTCGATAAACTCTTTCCTCTTTTTCTTGTATTTTGAAAAATCCTGGAAGTAAAAAATAAAAATAAACGGGATAAAAATCATCCATGAGCTGAGTTTGGGTTTTTCCATGACACTGCTGGCAAGCTTGGCTGCGAATTGCCTTTCATGGGCAAGGATAATGCTTTTTATACTGTCACTCTTTTCCATCATTGTTCTCCTGTTAACGGGTCAGCGTGGTGGGCATGGCAGGTAAACCAGGTGTTTGAGCCTTGATCACAGTACCGGCCATGCCCCGGAGGGGTCAACCCCCTTTTTTGCCCGGCGGTTTTCCACTGGTCACATGACATAGCGCCAGCCGATGCCCAAGATGATAAAACAGCTGAGAATGCCCCCGAAAAAACCCTTTGTTAATCCGTAATCATCCCGCTGGGAGTGTTTAAAGGAATCGGTCAGATAGTATTCACCATCATAGGATCCCACGGACGCCTCGTACATATAGGCAGCAGAATCGATGTCACGGGCCTCCACCACCTGGCCGATCTGCTTGTACACGGGGATACTGTTTTCGATGAACGGTCCGATGATCCATCCAAACACCCAGATGAGAAAGAAAAAAAACAAGAGCTGGGACCACGGTTTGATGCGAAGATGCGCTTTCTTTACCATGTTAATGCCTCCTTGGCCCTGGCAAGGCCGGGGTTAACCGTGCCTGCACCGTGTTGGATAAACGGTGCAGGCACTCCAAAGGTTAGATGGTTGCTGTCAGTTCAGGGAACACCAGATAGAACATGATGTACGCCATGGTCAGCGTCAGGATCATGTTCAGCGACTGGCCAAAAGCATAGAGAATAAGGGGCTTTCCGCCTTTAAAATGCTCTTTCAGCTCCCGGAAGTTGGTTGCCAGTCCAATACTGACAAAGGAGAGGGTGAAAAACCACTTCCGGAAAAGGTCTGAACCGCCTTTGATGGTTCCCTTGTCAATCATGGCCCGTCCCAGTCCGTCAAGGCTGTCGTTGAACCCCGTATAAATCAGGGAGAAGGTGACAGAGGCCACAATAAACCCGATGACAAATTTGGGAAATCGAAACCAGATCTCGTTGAGCCCCACCTTTGAACCGGTCTCTGCCACCTCGACCCGGGTGGTAAAGTACAGCGCTACAAAAAAGGCGATCACGCCGATGAGAAC
>DATFJZ010000176.1:0-2201 GCA_035268945.1 Desulfobacteraceae bacterium
CGGTTAAAATCATTGGTGTCTGCCTGCTGTTTGGTGATTGCCTTTTGACAGTGATGACCCATGTCAACCCCGGGTCGAGGCCAGGTGGTTTTGTGTAATTTGCTCCAGGGGCAGCATCTCTTTACCACAGATGTTGACAAAATATCAATTTCAAAATAAAACCGGGATGGCCGATCAACAGTTTTTTCAATAAATCTTAGTAAACCCTTAATTTTGAGACGTTACATGAAATTAAATGTTCCGGACAGCATTCTGTCCATCAAGCCCTACGAACCAGGCAAGCCCGTTGACGAACTTGAAAGGGAGTACGGCATATCGGAGTCTGTCAAACTTGCTTCCAATGAAAACCCCTGCGGCCCCTCACCCATGGCAATGGAAGCGGTAAGGGCAAATATTCACGGGATGAATCGCTATCCCGACGGCGGTGCCTACAGGCTGACAGCCAGGCTTGCCGAAAAATTCTCGGTACAACCGGAAAACGTTGTTGTGGGCAACGGCTCCGATGACCTCATTGCCCTGCTGGCCCATTCCTTTCTAAAGCCCGGCAGCGAGGCTCTGATGCCCTTTCCCTCGTTCCTCATGTATGAAATATCTGTCAAGGCTGCCGGCGGTGTCCCGGTTAAAGTTCCCCTGGACAATGTTTCCATCGACCTTTCCGCCCTTGCCCGGGGAATAACGGAAAAAACCGCCCTTGTCTTTCTGACAAACCCCAACAATCCCACAGGAAGCTGTTTTTCACGAAACGATTTTCAACGGTTCATGGAAAAGGTGCCCGGGGATGTCCTGGTGGTTGTTGACGAGGCGTATATCGAGTTTGTAAGAAAAGAAGAGGTTTACAACAGCCTTGCGTCGCCCCTGTCCGACAGGCGGGTGATCTCCCTTCGCACCTTTTCCAAGGCCTACGGCCTGGCCGGTTTCAGGGTGGGTTACGGTATTATGGCCGCAGAGGTCGCCGCCATTCTCCACAGGATCAGGCAGCCGTTCAATGTCAACGCCCTGGCCCAGGCCGCCGCCACCGCGGCCCTTGACGATGCCGAGCACCTGGAAAAGAGCGTTGCTGCCATGCAGCAGGGGGTAGATTTCCTGGAAAGAGAGCTCGCTGCCATGGGGCTTGTCACCCATCCCACCCAGGCCAACTTTTTTCTTGTGGATGTTGACACCGATGCCGCTGCTGTTTTTCAAAAGCTTTTGACCCATGGTGTCATTGTCCGGGCCATGGGGGCCTATGGCTTTGATACCTGCCTGAGGGTCAACGCCGGTCTTGAAAAAGAGAACCGGGCTTTCATTGCCGCCTTGAAGAAAGTGCTGGCCTGATCTTGGATAAAAAAAGGAAAGGGTTGAAGTGAAGACAATCACCATTGACGGTCCTGCCGGTTCAGGCAAGACCACGGTAAGCAGGCTGCTTGCCGAAAAACTCGGGTACCTGTATGTGGATACCGGCTCCCTGTACAGGGGGGTGGCCCTGGAAGTTGATGAAAACAGCATCGACTGGAAAAATGATTATCTCCTTGACGCTTTTTTGCGTACCCTGGATTTTCAGTTTGTTGTCAGCAAAGGTGTGCCTGTTCTCTTGAGCTCTGGCCGGGACATCTCCCGGGGGCTGAGGAGCAGCAGGATCTCCATGCTGGCTTCGGCGGTCTCGGCGAAACCCGCTGTCAGGACGTTCCTGCTTGGAATGCAGAAGGAAATCGCAGGGGAACACAACGCGGTGTTTGAAGGCAGGGACATGGGGACCGTTGTGTTTCCCCGGGCTGATGTGAAATTCTTCCTCTCCGCCGATCTGAAAACCAGGGCGTTGAGGCGATACAATGAGATGGACAAAAACCGGAATCGCCTGGAAGATGTTGAAAAAAGCATGGCCCTGCGGGATGAAAACGATTCACAGCGAAGGACATCCCCCATGATGCCGGCCCGGGATGCCGTCATGATTGATTCCACCGGTCTTACAGCCCGCGGCGTTGTGGAAAAAATGTATGCCGTTGTCATCAACACCTGAAATGGTTCACGGGGTTCCAGCTCCGGCTTTGGTTTTTATCTGTTTGTTGTTTCGCGGTTTTTTTGGGGCTTGATCATAACATCGGCCACCCCATCGGCCATCCGGGGGTGGGGTCAGGCCTGCGTTATTGATACTTTTGTTTAAATTTGTCTTTAAACACAGGCCTTTGACAAAAGCACAATAACGCAGGCCTGACCCCTTTGGC
>DATFJZ010000177.1:0-3874 GCA_035268945.1 Desulfobacteraceae bacterium
CGTGGGGGCATCCATTGTCATGCCGTCGTACTTGACGGCAATGGCAAGGCGTGTGGGGTTGGTGACCACAACATCGGCCTCGGGCACTTCGGCCATCATCCTCTTCTGGGCCGCCTCGTTCTGAAGCTGCCTGATCCGTGATTTGACCTGGGGATCCCCGTCGGTCTGCTTGTGCTCGTCCTTGACCTCTTTTTTTGTCATCTTCTGATCGTCAAGGAATTTCCACTTTTGGTAGGCGTAATCCAGCAGGGCAACTATCAGCATAATGAGGATCACCTTGATAAAAATATAAAAGCAGATCCTCAGAATGTACAGAAGAATATAGCCGATGCTGTGATCGTAAAGCATTGCAAGCTGGTGTTTTTCCGCCTCAATGGCCCAATAGGCCACGGCAAAGATCACCCCGATCTTGAGAATGCTCTTGACCATCTCCACCAGGGATTTGGACGAGAAAATCTTGCCAATTCCCTTGACCGGATCGAGCTTGGAAAGCTTGGGCTCAATGGCCTTCCAGGAGATCTGAAAACCCACCTGGGCAGCATTGGAGACAAATGCCGCAACAAACACGGCAGCGAGAAGGGGCGCCAGAATAATGAAAAACCGCTGGGAATAGAGAAACAAAAGATTCACGACCTCTGTCTCGTTGATCAGCGGAACCCCCTTGAACACAAAACTGTCGTTCATCACGGCAAGAAGATTGGTGTACACATGGTAGGCAAAGGCAAAAAGGGCCAGCACCCCTGCCAGGAGAACAAACACAGAGGGCACCTCCATGCTTTTGGCCACCTGCCCTTCTTCCCGGGCCTTGTCAAGCTTCTTGGACGATGCGTCTTCGGTTTTCTCCCCGCCGCCTTCTGGATCTTCCGCCACGGGTTACCCCCCCCCCGCCCAGAAGAGCAGGGATAGAAAAAGCGGTTTCAAATCTGAGATAAAAACCCTGACAACCCTCAAAACGATTTCCAGGGACAACCCGAAAAGCACCAGACCGACAAAGATTTTCAGGGGAAAGGCCACAATCATAACGTTCATCTGGGGCGAGAACTTGGCTATCAACCCAAAGGCCGCGCTGGTGAAAAGCAGGGCGGCAATCACCGGAGCCCCTATTTTGATGGCCAGGACAAACATCTCTGCCCCCAGGCCCAGCACCCGGGTCAACATTGCCTCCTGGAACATAAAAAATCCCGGAGGTACCAGCTCAAAACTCTCTACCAGGGCAAGAAGCATGATGTGATGGCCGTTGAGGAGAAGAAAAACAAGCAGGGCCACCCAGTAGGCGATCTGCTCCATGATCGAAACATTGGCACCGGACTGGGGATCCACCACATTGATCATGGCAAACCCCATCTGGAAACCGATCACCTGGCCTGCCAGTTGAACCGAACCAAAAAAGGTCCTGACACAGACCCCCAGGGTCAGCCCAATCATGGCCTCGGTCACAAAGAGCAGCCCAGTTGCCACCACGGTCTCTGGAAACAGGGCGGGATCCACATTCACCACCGAGTAGAGGAGCATGGAAACCACCATGGCAAAGGCGGCCTTGACAAGGGCGGGAAACATGGTGGTGGCAAAGATGGGCAGCATGAACAAGACAAATCCCATCCTGGCCAGCACAAGGAGATAGACCTTGAACTCCTCCGGATCGATTAAATTGAGTATCTCCATTGCCCTTACCGCCCCTTTTTCCTAGCGAATGTACATGGGAATGTTCTCGATAATATGCCGTGTAAAGGTGGTGGCTTCCTGGAGCATCCAGGGGGCAAAAAAGAGAAGAGCCAGGAAAACGGCGATGATCTTCGGCACAAAGGTCAGGGTCATCTCCTGGATGGAGGTGACCGCCTGGAACACGCTGACGATCAGTCCGGCGGCAAGTCCCAGGCCCAGCATGGGCATGGAGAGATAGATGGTGAGGATAATGGCCTGCTTGGCAAATTCAATCACGAATTCCGGTGTCATGGTTTACACTCCAAAACTCTTTAACAATGATCCTGTGAGCAGGTTCCATCCGTCAACCAGCACAAAAAGCATCAGCTTGAAGGGCAGGGAGATCATCACAGGGGGGAGCATCATCATCCCCATGGCAAGGAGCACCGAGGCCACAACCATGTCGATGACAAGAAAGGGAACATACAGGACAAAGCCGATGATAAACGCCGTTTTCAGCTCACTGATCACAAAGGCCGGAATAAGGACCAGAAGGGAAATATCCTCCCTTGTTTCCGGTTTTTCCCTGTCCGCGCCCTTGACAAAGAGGGCAATGTCTGATTCCCTGGTGTTTATCAGCAGAAACTTGCGAATGGGCACCTGGGCTGTCTCAAAGGCCTCCTGGTAATTAATTTCCCCCTCCAGGTAGGGGTTGAGGGAGCCGTGGTACACATCCAGGGCAACGGGTTTGATGATGAAAAAGGTCATGAAAAGGGCCAGCCCAATGATCACCTGGTTGGGGGGGCTGGACTGGGTTCCGATGGCCTGCCGGAGAAAATGGAACACCACAACCAGCCGGGTAAAAGGGGTCATGAGAATCAAGATGGACGGTGCCAGGGCGAGAACCGTCAAAAGGGCAATGATCTCCAGGGCCACGGCCACCTCTTCGGGCCCCTGGGCCTGGCCCACGCCGATATTAATGGCCGGAATGGGAAAGGTGGCCGAAAACGCCGTTGCCGGCAGCAAAACCAGGCCAGCCATTACCAGGGCGGAAAAAATAGAAAACCACTGCAAAAATCTATACACCATCCTGCCCCCCTTCTGCTCTCTTGTGCCGTCTGCTGGAAACCGCAGCAGACAACTTCCTGTTCAAGAGGGCAGGAAAGCCCCCTTTTTTGTTAGGGGTGACGGTGTCATGGCCCTCCCCGGTATCGGCTTCCAGCTCTTTGTCAATATTGGCAAGAAAATTGATACTGGACGGGGTAACGCCGATGAGGATTTTTTCCTCCATCACATCAAGGAGAACCACCTTCTCCTTTGGGGAGAGGTGGTGTACGGAGAGCACCCGGATCAGATCGCGGCCCCCGCCCCTGTTCATGGCAGAAAACCGCTTGACAAGGTAGAGGAGAAACACAACCAGAGTCAGAACAACGGCCAGCATGCCGGCGGTCCTGGCAAAGGCGGCCCATATGTCCAAAGAGCCGTCCATCAGGTGGAAAGACTCTTGACCCTGTCCATGGGTGTGATGATATCGGTGAGGCGGACCCCGAATTTTTCGTTGACCACCACCACCTCGCCCCTGGCAATGAGTTTGTGGTTGATATACACCTCAAGGGGCTCCCCGGCCAGCTTGTTCAATTCCACAATGGAACCCTGGCCGAGCTGGAGAAGATCGTTGATGAGCATTCTCGTCTTGCCAAGCTCCACAGAGAGTTCCAGGGGGATATCAAGGATAAAATCCAGCTCATGGGCGGTATCCCCTTCCATGGCTTCTTCTTGGGGTTCTTCCCGGTTTTCACTGTTCTCGTTTTCCGTTGTTTCATCCATAGCAAACCGCCTATTTTCTGATTATTTTTTTGTCCACCTTAAACGCCTGCATCCCCCGTTTTACACCGGCAGAGCCTTTGAATTTCTGCAACCCGTCAACAAAACCTGTGAGCAGATCCTTGGCATCATGATCCAGCTGTATCACATCCCCCTTCTGCATGTAAATGAGCCGTTCACCGGTTATTTCGGCCTTTCCAAGCTCAATTCTCAGGTCCACAGTGGACTCCAGGATAATCTCCTTTAACATGGTCCGCCAGGTTAAATCCACCTCTTCGGTTTCCGCCTGGAAACCAGAGGCCAGTTTTCCCCGCAGGGGTTCGATCATGGAGTAGGGCAGGCAGATCACCAGGGTGCCGGCGGCCTGTTCCAGCTCCACCTCAAACCGGGTAACGATAACAAGATCCGT
>DATFJZ010000178.1:0-6076 GCA_035268945.1 Desulfobacteraceae bacterium
TCTGATCCCCTTGACTGGGAGGAAGGAGACAAAACCATCCTGGATATTGTTGAGGCGGCCGGGGCTCTTCCCCTGGAGTGCAGCCTGCTGACAAAACTGCCCAGGGGCAGGCAATCGCTTTTAAAAGAGCTGGTCCGCCGCCATGCCGATCTGGCCGTCAGTGTCACATCGAGGAACAAGAAGCGGGTCCGTGCCGTGGAGCAGGAGATGGAGATTCCAATCAGCCGGCAGCATGACCTGGATGAACTGCTCATTCCCGCCGGCCTTGACGAGGATTTCACCTCGGTAAAGCCCTCCATAACCGACAGCTACGGCAGCGAAATCACCCCTGACGGGGCGTACCTCGTTGTTCCCACCTTTACCAGCGCTTTGTACCCCTTTGGCCATGACAAAATCCCCGTCACACCGGAAACCGATTTTTTTCCTGTTAAAAAGAGCGGCAGAGAAGCGTTGCTGGTGGATTACTTCAAGCCCCTGGAGGGGTACGGTCTTGACTGTGGGAAACGTCACAAACGAAGACTGCTGGATGTGCAGGCAGCATCGATTCTCCTTGACAACGGCAGTTACGCCCTCACCCCGCCGGGCATGAGAAGCATGAAAGAATATCTCGCCATCTTCCAGGACAAGGCCCGTTGCCAGAGAAAAACCATGGTTCCCCTGGTCATCAAAAAACTCAAACAACAGCACCTGGCAGCCCAGTCCTCCACCGCTTCACCGGCAGAAGAACAAGAAACCTGTCAAAGAAAAATCCAGGCCTACCTGGACCTGTGTGACCCCGAAAAATGCCTGGCTGGAAAATTGTACGCCATCTCGTTTTTCCTGGAAACCGTTCATGGCTACGCCCAAACCCACCCCGATGCCATGGAGATCATCGTTTTCCTGCTCAAGGACGAGATCAGAAATCAAAGGGGAAATCCCGTGGCGGCATTGGATAAGTCCTCCCCTGCAGCGCTTTTTTCAGACACCACCCTGGACTCTTTTGACGTCTTCCGGTACATGCTGGCTCACCTCATCACCGGCTCCAGCCAGGGGGATCGTGTTGTATCCTTTACCAGATCCTATCCGGCTATTTACGATCCCATTGGCGACTGGTTTGTTCACCGGGCCTGACCCGGGCAAAAGCCGCAGGAAAGATGACAGCCATTCCATACGCAACCAGGCCTGCCCCTGATGGATAATTGGAATTGCTGAAAAGGTTAATTTTAACTTGCCATAACCGTTTCAAACCATTATACTATTCGATAGGGCTTTATAGGGTATTGATACCAACTTCAGCCATGGGACGGAGGGGGTCCACAAACCAACGGATCTGGCCGAAATTGTGATCAAGCCCCACCATTGGAAGTTCTTTTACGGGGAGGAACAGGGCGAACATGAACATCTCCATGACACCATACGCATCGCAAAATGCCCGGGGCGCCATGCACTCCTCTGCCCTTTCCCCTTCCGCCAGGATCAACACCAGTACCAGGGTCAATGCCGGGGGAACCAACGGCGGGACTGCTCCTGCCGGCCCCGCCAATGGCCGTATCTCCGAATCCAGTGCCTCAAAAAACTCCCAGACCCCCGCCCTGGACCAGGCCTTTGAAAAAGCCGGAAACGAGGTAAAACTCAGCGAAGCAGAGCTTAAAATCGTTGAATCCCTGAAAAAAACCGACCGGGCCGTCAGGCAGCACGAAATGGCCCACATTGCCGCAGGGGGGCAGTATATCACCTCAGGGGCACGGCTGGAGTATAAGAAAGGCCCGGACGGCCAGCGCTATGCCGTTGCCGGAGAGGTCTCCATTGACACCTCTCCCGTGCCGGGAGATCCGGCAGCCACGGCAGAAAAGATGCGCAAAGTCCAGCAGGCGGCCCTGGCACCGGCCTCCCCCTCTTCCACGGACAGGGCTGTGGCGTCAAAGGCCTCGGCCCTTGCCGTCAAGGCGGCCTCGGAAATGATGGCAAAACAGGCCGAACAGCAAGCCGCTGCCGGTGAGAACAAGGCCCTGGGCAACCACAAAGCCGCCGCAGGAACCTATGCAAAGGTGCAGAACCCCGACCCTGAAACCGGCATGACCCTGAATACAGCAGCCTGACCGTTTCAGGGGCAGAGGGGTATTGCCAGCCTGCCCCCCCTATTTTGTGTCTGAACGAAAACCCAGTGTCTGAACGAAAACCCCGTGTTTGGACGAAAACACTATTTTATTATCTTGACGATCTCCTTAAACGCATCCCCCTCTGCCGCTCCCATCAGTTCAAAAAGGATCATCTCTGTGCTTGTCACCCGGGCTCCGGCCTGTTTCAACCGGTCGATGCCGATCTCCCTGTTCTCGGCGGTTCGCGAGGAGACACCGTCGGCAACCACCTGGACCTCGTAATCCGCTTTTAACAGGTCCACACCGGTCTGGTACACACAGATATGGGTTTCAATGCCCGTCAGCAGGACCTGATTTCTCCCAAGGCTGTTGAACCGCTCCATGAACGCGTCGTTATTGCAGCAGCTGAAGGTGTGCTTTGCAATGGGCGGTGTTTCCGGCAGAAGGTCAGCCACCTCCCTGATGGTCCCGCCGAGATTTTTGGGAATCTGCTCCAGAAGAACAATGGGAACGTCAAGGATCTTCATTCCCTTGATAATGGTTTGAAGGGATGAAAATAGCTTGTCCCTGTCGTGCATCAGCTGTGCCAGTTTTCCCTGAACATCGATGACAATCAATACGGTATTGTCCGTTGAAAACATACGTCCCTCCTTTACAATAAGATTCACGGCCCTGGCGGACCAAAGAGAAAAAACCTGATTTACGGTGATGCCAAGTCGGCATGGTTGCCGATATCACCCGGATATCAGCCCTGCCCTGATATCATTGATATCATCAATCCCCCTTTTCTTCATGAACGTTTCAAGCCCCTTGATGATCCGTTTCAGGGCACCGGGGTCGGCCAGGACGGCTGTGCCCACCTGGACGGCCGTGGCACCGGCAAGGAGGAATTCAACGGCATCCATGGCCGTCATGATGCCGCCGATGCCGATGACGGGAATCCTCACCACCCGGGCCGTCTGCCAGACCATTCGAAGGGCAACGGGTTTGATGCAGGGACCTGAAAGCCCACCGGTGACATTGGCCAGCATGGGCCGGAAGGTGTCGGTATCAATGGCCATGCCCGTCAGGGTGTTGATCAGGGAGACGGCGTCGGCCCCTTCCTTTTCCACGGCAAGGGCAATTTCGGTGATGTCTGTCACATTGGGCGAAAGCTTTACCATGACATGCTTGGTGGTGGCGCGCCTCACCTTCTCCACAACACCGGAGGCCGCCCGGGGATCCACCCCAAAGGCCGCTCCGCCGGCGGCCACATTGGGGCAGGAGATGTTCACCTCGATGCCGGCAATACCGTCAAGGGTATCGATGATTTCGGCAAGCCTCTGATACTCTTCCGGAGTTTTTCCGTAGATGTTTGCAAAAACCGGCGTCGTCAGGGTCTTAAGAAACGGAAGCTTATCGCTGACAAAGCTGTCAATGCCGACATTTTCAAGCCCCACGGCATTGAGAAGGCCCGACGGGGTCTCAACGACCCTGGGCGAGGGGTTGCCCGCTGAAGGGGTCAGGGATACCCCCTTGACCACGATGCCCCCCAGGCGGTCAAGGTTAACCAGGTCCCTGTATTCCGCTGCATACCCAAACGTCCCCGAGGCCGTCATAACGGGATTGTCCAGGCGGATGCCGTTAATATCAACGCTTAATTTTGTCATTTGCCTTCCTGCTTCAAGGACAACACCTCTTTTTGGGTCAAATGCCGCCATTTCCCCTGCTCCAGGGGACCAAGCCGGATGGTTCCCATTCGCACCCTTTTCAGGGTTGTCACCCTGTTGCCGCATTTTTTCACCATTCGCCTGATCTGGCGGTTGAGCCCCTGTTTGAGCACGATGTTAAATCGGTTTCCGGATATGGGTGCAACCGCTGCCCTGCGGGTCTTTTTGCCGTCCAGGACCATGCCCTCGGCCATCCTGGCCTGGTCCCGACGGGAAACGGGCTGCTCTGTTTCGACAATATACTCCTTTTCATGGTTGTGGGAGGGGTGGGAAAGCCGGTTGTGAAGGTCTCCGTCATTGGTGAGCAGGATAAGGCCGGTGGAGTCCCTGTCCAGTCGCCCAACAGGATAGACCCGGTCGGGAAGATCCACCAGATCGAGAACGATCTTCTCCCCCCTGTGATGGCAGGACGAGACATACCCGGCAGGCTTGTTAAGGGCAATGTAGAGGTTCTCTTTTTCCGGGGCAAAAGCGATCTTTCGGTGGTCAACGCTGACCCGGTCCTTTTCCGGATCGATCTTGCACCCCGGAGAGGTGACCGTTTCACCGTTCACCGCCACCCTGCCCTGGGCGATATAGGTCTCTCCCTTTCTCCTGGAGCAAACACCGGCCCTGGAGAGAAATTTCTGAAGCCTCATCATCATGACCTGTAATCGGCATTGATTCTGACATAATCTTCGGAAAAATCACAGAACAGGTAAAAGTCGGTAAACGCTCCCAGGTTGAGGTCGATGACAATCTCCATCTCATCGTTTTTCATGATCCGGGCCGCCTCTTTTTCCGCCTCTTTTCCCTGCCACTGCCCTTTTTCCACAAGGGGAACCTCTTCAAAAAAGAGATCGATGAGATCGGGGTCCACCTCGGCTCCGGACCGGCCGGCAGCTGCTGTGATCCTTCCCCAGTTGGGGTCTTCACCGTAAATGGCCGTTTTAACAAGATTTGAATGGGAGATTGCATGGGCGACTTTCAGGGCGTCGGAAGGACTCTTTGCCCCTCGTACGGTGATTTTAACCACCTTTGTGGCCCCTTCGCCATCCTTGACCACCATTTTTGCCAGATCAAAAAGAAGCCGGTCAAGCATCCTCTGAAAGGGTTCGATATCGTCCCCTTCTGCCAGGGAGGCGCCGGACATGCCGTTGGCAAGGGCAAGGACCGTATCGTTGGTGCTGGTGTCACCGTCCACGGAGATCCTGTTAAACGACTGGTCGCAGGCCTTTTTAAGGCAGGTGTTTAAAAGGGCTGTAGGAATGTCAAGGTCGGTGCAGACAAAGGCAAGCATGGTGGCCATGTCAGGCTTGATCATCCCCGACCCCTTGGCAATGCCGGTAATGGTAAAGGGTTTTCCCTGAACGGTGCCCGTGTCGGTGACGACCTTTGTAAAGGTGTCGGTGGTGAGGATGGCCCGGGCAAACGCTTCAAGGCCTTCCCCCGGAATGTTGCCCTGACGGGCAGCGTCAGCAAGGTCACAAACGCCCTGTTTCACCGCATCCATGGGCAGGGGCGCCCCGATCACCCCGGTGGACGAGACCATGACAAGCGCTTCGGGGATATGGAGGTGCTGGCCGGCAAGCCTGGCCGTTTCAAGGGCATCGGCCATGCCCCCCTCTCCGGTAAAGCAGTTGGCATTGCCGCTGTTCACCACGACGGCCTGGCACCGGCCGGATCTTATCCGTTCCCGGCCCAGGACCACCGGTGCCGCCACCACCTTGTTGGTTGTGAACAGGGCCGCCGCAGAGGCGGCCTCTTCTGAACAGATCAGCCCGATATCCTTTTTCCCGTCTTTTTTTATGCCAGAGGCAACGCCCTTGAACCAAAACCCCTTCATCAACACTGTTCTCCCTGTTATTTTAATGTGAAATAGCGGACTTGATCATCACTTCGGCCAAATCAGCAGATTTGTGGACCAACGGGTTCCGGCTCGTGTTATGATCAAACCCCGTTCTTTGAACATCCCACCACCCCATCCAAGCTGACAATTCGGTGGTTTTTACAATGTTAAGCCGTGGTACAACGAATATTGACTCTCCACACACAAAAGGGGGCAGGGTCAATTAGAATTGCTGCACAGTCTAACAGAAAAAAATCAAGATTGAAATCTCTTTTGCCCCTTTCAGGAGCAAATATAGGCTTATAGGTTGATAAAGGTTGATAATCGCAAAACAGAAAGCCCATCCTCCAGGCCAAAGATATTCAGACCAGACCGGACCTTATTTGGATCACCGGCGCTATTCATTTGACAAATACCTTAAAGAAATATAATTTCCCTGTCAAATAAAACAACCCAGGTTG
>DATFJZ010000179.1:0-6002 GCA_035268945.1 Desulfobacteraceae bacterium
TTTGTCAAGTGGTTATTTTCCGAAAATTCAAGTATATTTCATCGACATGTGTAAGATATTCATCGGTGTTCTGGTTTAATGAGGGCGCCTGTGGAACGTTTTCAAGGACAATACCGCGCATATCCGCCCGGTGCATCTGTATTCGGTTGACGTATGGAGAAATCTCGCGTTCACTAAAAATAATAGCGGGTCTTGCTTCAAAGGGATCATTCTCCGTAGTGCTGTACCCGGCATCTCTCATTGCCCCAATAATATTGTCAGCAATGACATTTTTTCCAATGTTTCGCAAAGCTCCTGCAAGTCTTCCAGCTACCGTGGTATGCCCACCTTTGAGGAGCTTGTGCAGGATCTCGGAAGCATCAGAGATCATGGACAGGGCAGCACGGACCTCTATGGCATTATTTGAATAATAGCCGGGAGCACATGATATCAAAGCAGTGGGCAGGGTCATTATCCGTATGTTTTCCTTGATTTCCATATCATCCCTGTCCGGCAAGTTCAGGCGAACATCCATTATCGATGTCCCATGAAGAAGAGATATTGGCTTGTTCCCCCCTTTTGGAGTGCGAACAAGAAGTTGATCAGGTACGTTCCAGTTCCCGCTGTGAATGCTCAATGATTGTTCAGGGGAAAGGCACCATTGACTGCCAAACCTTGATTTAAGATAATCACCGGAAAAGCCCCAAAATGATGCATACCAGGCCGAACTTTCTCCAGTCGGCTCTTCGGGGCTGGCTGGAACATACCATCCTTTCATCACTTCTTTGAGGAATCCGCTTTTGACAAGACGTTCCCGGTGGGTTCGTGTTATGCTTTTTGTCTGAATGGCAACAATACCGGTGTCCTGTAGTTTTTTCAGAACAGCGAGGGATTCTGCAAGTTTATCTTCTATTGTCGGCATTGTTGACCTGTATGTAGGATGTTGTTTTTAGGTTATTGTGCTTTATTATTTTTAGGTTATTGTGTCATTTAATTCTGGGGACAGTATATTCATTTATTTCTTTTTTCGTTTTCTGCCTGGTTTTTGCGGTTTCAGCTTTCTGCCCAGCTTATGTTCCAATCCGGCCACAAAGTCCGAGCTTCCCAGCGGCCGGCCAGTTCGTGAATGTTTGCGGATATTTTCCACTTTTTCATTTGGAAATGCCCCTGAAAGAAATTGTTGCCAGTCACCGCCTAGGATCGAAAGCAGAGGTTCCACATTTACAAGCTTATCGTTTTTCCCCGCCATGTGGGCCAACGCACTGCTCCAGGGCCACTTGTCCGGAGACGTTGCCAGTTTCGCCCGAACCGGATTGTTTTCGATATACCGGACGCAGGCAATCAGATATCGCTCATCCATCACGAATGAAGAAAACCGCTCCTGCCACAGATGACCGCGCCACCCTTCACGGAAATTGATACGCCGGGTATAACGGCGATGGGCCTCCCCAATGGCAAGCCTGAGGTTCTCAGCTTTTTCAGGCACGGCAATCAGATGGATATGGTTGGGCATTAAACAATACGCCCATATGGCCACATCATGCCTCCCGCACCACTCCGCCATCAGGTCGATATATGCCTGATAATCATCATCGGAAAAAAAGGTCGGTTGACTCCTGTTCCCGCGCTGCGTGATATGATGCGGCATCCCTGCCGCCACAACTCTTGCCGTTCTTGCCATGCAGACAAAATATCCCCGGCTGCGCTATATGTCAAGAAAAATTGATATACTGTCCCCGGAATTCGACGGAATTCGAATTCACTCTTGACGGAAGGCCTGATCTCCCCTGGTCTGGTTCAGAGCAAAAATGCTGGGATAGCAGCGTCTGAACTCCGAGTAGATCCGGTCATAGGGGAGGTCTGCAAAGGTCCCGTGGTCCCTGACATACTCCATGTGGCGGTTCCCCTTTGGGAATTCGGAATTCGCCCGCTTGGTTGGCCGGTTAGTAGATGCAGGAATCCAATATGGACAATACTTCAGAAAGAAGCGTATCCTTGCCGTGTTCGACCTGCTTAGCGCGGCGTGTGTGAAAATCAACAGATTTTACTTGCTCAACCATAATAAAACCTGTAAGCTTACTGTCTTTCGGAAGAGGGACGTGAAAGGGGAATCCACGCTCTGTGCTCGTAATCGGGCACACAATAGCCAGCCCAGTGCTTTGATTGAAAAGGTCTTTGCTGACCACCAAAGCAGGACGTCGACCTTTCTGTTCATGACCGGATTGCGGATCGAATGTGATCGCGATAATGTCTCCTTGCCTGGGGACATAAGCTGCCATTTACCAGACCTCCTTACCAACCGGTTCACCCCAGTCGACTTCGTCCGCCTGATAGTTTTCAGGAATACGTGCAACGAGATCCTCAAGGATGTGCCTGCCACGTATCTTCCTGACGGGTGTGATAATCATAGCACCTTCTTTTACATTGATATCAACCTCGTCACCGACTCCAATCGGCACATCAGAGAGCAGTTTTTTCGGAAGACGAAGCCCTTGGCTGTTTCCCCATTTCTGAATTTTTGCAATCATGCGATCACCTCCTTATGTATATCCTAAGTATATACATCATGAATGGAACAGTCAAGTATTTTTTTAGTTCAGGCCAACAAGTAAATGAGTAGTTCTGTTCAAGTCAAGACCAAAAAAGGTCTAAAGATGTCGGAAGAAAATGGTTTGTGGTTTTTGATACCATGTTTGGAACATGCCAGAAACTGCCTCCCCATCACCATGTGCTCTGCATCTTAATTTATAAGAGTTCTTTTTTTTGCTGCCGCTGTTTGGACGGTCCCACACCGTTGTCACCCCCTCCTTGCCATTGAGCTGCATACGTGGTACAGAAACGGCTGACGTGTCGGCACGGGCCGGCAGCTGGTATCAGAAGGCCCGGCCGGCGGGACCTCACCGTTGAGGTCAACAATGGGAACAGAAGCGATGGACAGGATTGACCAATGGAAAAAGAGTGGAATTTTGATGAGATCATTGACCGAAGCGGAACCGGATCGGTAAAGTGGGAACCATCGGTCCTTGAGGCCAAATTCGGCAAGGGCAGGGAAGGGCTTCTTCCCATGTGGGTGGCTGACATGGATTTTTTCTGTCCCCCTGTGGTGAAAAAAGCCATGGAGTCCCGCCTGGCCCACCAGATATACGGGTACACCCTCCAGGACAAAGATCACAACAGTGCCCTGATCGACTGGTACCGCCGCCGCCACGGCTGGACCATCCAGGAGGAGTGGGTGTTGAATACACCGGGAGTCGTACCGGCGGTGAACTACCTGGTGCAGCGGTTTTCAAAGCCCGGTGACAAAATCCTCATCCAGCCGCCGGTTTACTACCCCTTTGCCCGTGCCATCGAAACCGGCGGCAGGCGGGTGGCCGAAAATCCCCTGACCATTGTCCAGGGCCGTTACCAGATGGATTTTGACGACCTGGACAAAAAAACAGCCGATCCCAGGGTCAAGGTGGCAATCCTCTGCTCCCCCCACAACCCGGTGGGTCGGGTCTGGACCAGGGAAGAGCTCGACTGCTTCGGGCAGATCTGCCTTGACAACAATGTACTGGTCTTTGCCGATGAGATCCATTGTGACCTTGTCATGCCGGGTCATGGACACACCTGTTTCCAATCCATCCGTGACCGGTTTGCCAACAACGCCATCACCGCCAATGCCGCTTCCAAGACCTTTAATCTGGCAGGGCTTTCCCATTCCAATCTGATTGTCCCCAATGAGCGTATCAGATCGGAGATGGGGCTTTTCTTTGAAACCCTGGGGGGAAATCCCCGGGGAGGCGGCACCCTGTTTGGTGCCATTGCGGCCCGGGCCGCCTATGAAGGGGCCGAACCCTGGCTGGAAGATCTCATTGACTACCTTTACGAAAATTATCGTTATCTCAAACAGCAGCTGGAAACAAGGCTGCCAGGGGTGCGGATCTTTGATCTCGAGGCCACCTACCTCCCCTGGGTGGACTTCAGCCCCCTGGGGCTGACCGGTGAAAAAATCGCTGACATCGTTGAGCAAAAGGCCGGGCTGGCCCTGGACCACGGCCCCTGGTTCGGCACAGGAGGGGAGGGGTTTGAACGGGTCAACATCGCCTGTCCCAGGGCTGTCCTGGAAAGGGCCGTTGATGCCCTGGTCCAGGCGTTTTCATCGCTTTGACCATCTTTTTGATGTTGCGGTTGACATCCCTGCCATGGGCGTGGTAGTAAGATTTCGACAATTCAGTTTGTACCAGGTTGCCTTGAAAAGGCATGAAAACGGGAACCCGGTGAGAATCCGGGACGGTCCCGCCGCTGTAAACGGGAAGATCATCGGCAGTATGCCACTGCAGGCCGTTTAAACACAGAACGTTTAAACAGGTTTGCGGGAAGGCGCCGGTGGTTGATGATCCGTAAGTCAGAAGACCTGCCTGGTATGACAATGAAAATTTCAGAGGTGAAATGGTAAATCCCTTGACTGACATATCGTGTCGGGTCATGGGATTTTTTTGTTCCGGAGCCGGCAGAAAGGACATTTGCATGACTACCCAGATCGAGCTTGCCAGGGACGGGATCATCTCTGGCCCAATGGAGATGGTTGCCAAAAAGGAAAATCTTCCCCCGGAAACCATCCGGGACGGTGTGGCTGCCGGAGAGATCGTCATCCCGTGCAACCCGGCAAGAAAAGAACAACAGGTGGTGGGGATCGGCACCGGACTGCGAACCAAGGTGAACGCATCCATCGGCACCTCATCGGATATCTGCGACATTGACAAAGAGGTGAAAAAGGCCGTGGCGGCCCAGGAAGAGGGGGCAGACACCCTCATGGAGCTTTCCGCAGGGGGAGATCTGGACCTGGTGCGCCGGGAGGTGCTCAGGGCCGTTTCCCTTCCCGTGGGCAATGTTCCCCTTTACCAGGCATTCAAAGAGACCGGGCGAAAGTATAAGAATCCCGCCAAACTGGACCCGGAGTTCCTCTTTGATCTCATTGAACGGCAGCTGGCCGACGGGTTGAGCTTCATGGCCATCCACTGCGGCATCAACCAGTACACCATCGAACGACTGCGAAAACAGGGGTTCCGGTACGGCGGACTGGCCTCCAAGGGCGGCACCTTTATGGTGGCGTGGATGGATGCCACGGGCAGGGAAAATCCCCTTTACGAACAGTTCGACAGGGTGTGCGATCTGATGAAAAAATACGATGCGGTCCTCTCCCTGGGCAACGGCATCCGGGCAGGCGCCATCCACGACAGCCACGACAGGGCCCAGATGGCTGAAATGATCATCAACTGCGAGCTGGCCGAGCTTGGCAGGGAGAGGGGATGTCAGATGATGGTCGAGGGGCCGGGCCATGTTCCCCTGGACGAGATCCAGGGCAATATCATGCTGGAAAAGCGGATGAGCGGCAATGCCCCCTATTATGTGCTGGGGCCGCTGCCCTGTGACACCGGGGCGGGGTATGATCATGTCACCTCTGCCATTGGTGCGGCATCCTCCGCCCGCCACGGCGCCGATCTGGTCTGCTACATCACCCCTGCCGAACATCTGGCCCTGCCCAGCGAGGAGGATGTCCGGGAGGGGGTGAGAACCACCCGCCTGGCCGTCCATACCGGTGATATTGCCAAATACCCCCACAGGAGGGAGAACGAAAAACAGGCCTCCATGGCAAGACGGGACATGCGGTGGGATGACCTGGAAAAGCACCTTCTTTTCCCCGAGGTGGCAAGACAGGTCAGGGAGGAGAGAGCGCCGGAAGAGGAGAAGACCTGCACCATGTGCGGTGACTTCTGCGCCATGAAAAAGGGGATGGAGGTGTTTCAGAAGGATATTTCAGACAGGAAAAAATAACAAAGAGAAACGGACAAGGAGAAAGAATGGAGAAGCTGCAGCAGACCATTGAGAGCATTGTACCTCCTGACGGGAAGGTAAAAGAGGCGGCCCTGAAGCGGCTGGCAGACCAGGCAAGGCCCAACGGCAGCCTTGGGCTCCTCGAGACGGTCGGCGCCCGGCTGGCAGCCATTGCCGGCACCCTGGACGTGCGCCTGAACAATAAG
>DATFJZ010000180.1:0-5260 GCA_035268945.1 Desulfobacteraceae bacterium
GACCCGGCAACAGACCTGAAGAGAAAATCCGCAGCAGGCCGTACACTGTTTTCAGGGGGGGCATCGGAAAGGGTGATACACCGTATTTTATCACCGTCTTCGGCTGTGACCCCCATGTGCCTCCCCCCCGGGGCAATATACACCTGTGAAGCGAGGATTTTTTCTCCCTCCTCGGCCTCACAGACGGCTATGGCTGATCTGGCATCAAGGCTTCGTGCAAAGGAACCGGTCATGTGGGAGGGCATATGCTGGACAACGAGGACAGGCACACCGAGATCCGACGGCAGCCTGGGAACAATCTCCATCAGGGCGCGTGGGCCTCCTGTGGAAGAGGCGATTACCACCACATTCACCCGGGTAATCCGGGCATCTATTTTTGGAAACACCGTTCCTGAACAAGGAACAGCGCCCGTTTTTTTCTCCTCTGCCCTGTTGTTCCCATCCGAAATCGAAACACGATCCTGCCGGGTTTCTGCTGCTTTTCTGCCTGAAAAAGATTTTCTACTCTTGAGAAGACCGGCAATGGTAATCAGCTGAAGCCTGAAATCATTGTACGATGCCGGCCTGTTTTTAGAGGGTTTGGTGATGCAGCAGTGTACCCCCTTTTCCAGGGCCTTGACGGCCAGGTCCGGATCGGAGCGTTCCGGATCGGAAACAACAACAATCTTCGTGTCAGCACCAATGTGCTTGACGGTATCGATGAGGTCAATTCCGCCCATGGCCTCGGAATCAATATCCAGAATCACAAGATCCAGGGACTGGTGTTTCAGCTTTACCTTGAGCATGCCCATGGATCGGACCCCGCCGACAACAGCCACATCAGGTATGGACCTGGCAGCAGCTACCATCATTTCCATGGTAACGGGGTCGGCGTCCCCCACAATGACAGTGAACGGTTCAGTCACAATCCATCCTTCACTCAACGCTTCGAGTTGCTGGTTCAGGGCCATAGAAACCAGGCAAAAATCCTGCGTTGACCTGGTACATTTTAAAATTTCCATGACCATTAAAGGTCGTTTAACAAGCCAGAACCTTGGGTTCTTACCCCAACAGGCCTGCCTGGGCAAGTTTTGCCGCCACAGACTGAAGGTTGAAGGGTTTTATGATATACCCCTTAATGCCAAGCTTCATGGTTTTGAGGATCACATCCTTGGTGTTGACCGTGGTCACCATAATAAAAGGCGTATCCTTTAACTGCTCGTCTTTTCTCACCGCCTGTAAAAGTTCCAGGCCCGACATTTCAGGCATTTCCATGTCCGATATGATCAAATCATACTTCTCCGGCACCGTGCCTTCAAATTCCGCCTTGAGCTTGAACCATGCATCATTGCCGTCACTGGCTTCGGTAATATCTTGAAAGTCCAGCTTGTGTAAAATTTTTTTCATCTCCGAACGAATGGATGCCTTGTCATCCACAACGAGCAGTTTCATGGCTTGTCTCCTTTATGAGCCTGTTATGACATTTTCTCTTCCATCAGCCCTGTAATTTTTTCCATATCGAGGAATTGCACCAGCCTGTTGTCAACAAATGCCGTCCCTTCCACACCGTCCGGGGTGTTGTTTTCCCGCTGGAGTTCCTTGAACACCTCCATGGTGTCGATGATATCAGACACGATGATCCCGGACTTTACAGACAGTCCTTTGGGGATAATCACGTAGAGCTCTTCAATCTCCCCGGCACAGGGATTAGCCACCACAAACTCCTCAAGATGAAAGATGGGAATGGTTGTCTCCTGGAACTG
This sequence comes from Desulfobacteraceae bacterium, assembly GCA_035268945.1. Taxonomy (GTDB): domain Bacteria; phylum Desulfobacterota; class Desulfobacteria; order Desulfobacterales; family Desulfobacteraceae; genus DATFJZ01. The sequence continues at coordinate 1,743 of DATFJZ010000180.1, forward strand.
GATGAATTTCCGGCTGCCGATGGTGTGGACAGCCCGGGGCTCTATCTTTTCCAGCCTGACCATTTTTTCCAGGGGAATGGCAAAAAATTCGTTTTCAGCATTGGCAAACACAATAACGTTCCTGCCTTCGGCCAGGGCCTGTCGCCTTTCCGCTTCTCGAAACTTTCTCCGCTGCTCCTCAGCATTAACAACGGCAAACCGCAGATCTGCCTCATTGGCCATGCCCGAGGCATCGAGAATCATGATGACACCGCCGTCCCCCAGAATGGTTGCCCCGCTGAAACACCTGCAGGATTTGATATGTTCCGACAGGGGCTTTACAACAATCTCCTCATTGTCAAAAAGGGTCTCCACGCAGAGGCCGAATTGATTCACCCCCACCTTGATAACAACAATATAGAGCCCCTCTTCCTCGTCTTGTCGTCTGTCCTGGTTCCTTGACCGCTGTTCCATATCGGTGGAACTTTGGCTGTTTCCCTTTCTCCGGTCTGCCAGTGCCCTGCGCCGCTCGATCTTCTTTTCACCGGTTGTTTCATCAATGTAAAAGGTGTCGATATCCAAGAGGTTTCGCAACCGGATCACAGGAAGCAGACGTTCCCTGAGGCGTATCACATCTGAACCGCCGAGTTTCTCGAGTTTTTTCCTGAGATCACTGGATCTTAGAAAAATCACCTCACTGACATTCACCTGGGGGATGGCAAACCTGAACCTGTCGATGCCCACAATAAGAGCCGAGACGATGGCAAGGGTCAATGGCAGGATCACCTGGACAATGGTGCCCCGGCCGGGAAAAGAATCGATGTCAATATAGCCCCTGAGCTTTTCGATATTTGTTTTCACCACATCCATGCCAACCCCCCGGCCTGACACATCGGTGATCTCATCTGAAGTGGAAAATCCCGGGCTGAAGATCAGGTCAATCTTTTCCCGGCTGGTCATTTTACCGGCAGTCTCCGAGGTTATCACTCCTTTTTCAACGGCAGCAGCCGATATCTTTTCAGGGTCGATCCCCTTTCCGTCATCGGACACAATGATGTGGACATGACCGCCCTGGTGAAAGGCCTTTACCGCAATGGTACCTGTTTCAGGCTTTCCGGCATTCCTGCGCTGATCAGGGGATTCAATTCCGTGATCCACACAATTGCGCATCAAATGGGTCATGGGGTTTGCCAGTCCCTCCAGAACGGTCCTGTCCAGTTCGACCTCCTCCCCTTCCATGGTATACGATACTTTTTTTGCCAACTGCCGGGCCGTGTCCCGGATGATGCGCTTGAACCGGGCAAACAGATGTCCCACAGGCTGCATGCGGATCTGCATGATGTCCTCCTGGATCTCCGAGGTCACCATGTCAAGGTCCTGCATCACACTGTTCAAATCAGCATTCTCCCGGGCGTATTGCTCGACCAGAGGCCGGAGCTGGTTCCGGCTTAACACAAGCTCGCCGGCAAAATTCATCAACCGTGTGATCAGGTCCACATTGACCCTGATGGTTTCAATGGCTTTTCGCTTATCTACAGCTGCCTTTTCGCTCTTATTTTCGGCATATGCCGGCACAGCCGGTTCCTCGGATGGCTTTGGTACAGCCTTTTTTCCGGCTGGCTCCGGCACGGCCGGTCCATCCACCGGCTCCGGCCCATCGCTGTCACCTTTGCCGCCAGCCTGGTCAAGGGTTTCAGGCAGGGGAGATGACGGTTCACCGCCCTGGGGCTCCGGCATGTCACCATGGTTTCTGTCGCCTGAAATGAGGGAAGATAATACCTGGGAGTCAAATAGATAAATCTCATCACCGGGAACTTCAAGGACCTCGGCGATGAACGCCCCGTCGAGGATGGTGGCAATCACCAGGTAAAACCCCTTTTCCCCCTCTGCTGTTTCCGGCAGTTCCCGGCTGGGATCCAGATCGAAAAAAAGCACCTCTCCGGTGTTTTTAATGTCATTGTATAGGTCTGCCGGTTTTCTCTTCTTTTCAATGAAATCCCTGACTGGATCAAACCAGACAGCATAGACGAACTGGTTCTCGTCCAGGGCTGTCTTGATTTTATCCCTGCTCACCTGGAATCTTTTTGAGTTGAAAAAAGAGGATTCCGGGGTTTCAATGGTGACCGTTTCCCCTGGTTCAACCGCCTGGGCCCTCCTGCCGAGGTATGGATCTTCATCCACAGGATTGGGCAAAATTTCCCCTTGCAGGCCGGCCTTTTCAGCATTGGCATTGGAGAAAACAGCACCAGGATCATCGGTTTGCTGAGAATCATCGGTTTCCGTTGAAGAGAGAATCTGTTCAAAAAGATCGATCTCTTCCTGGTACGAAACCTCCTCCCCGGAATCCAGGGAGGAGACCATGAGCTTTAACTTGTCCAGGCCGGAAAGAAGGGCATCGGCAATGTTTGGAGTGATGGAAAGCCGGCCGTCCCGGATGCGCATCAAAACGTTTTCCATGGCGTGGCTGAGAAGGCCAAGGTCCTTTAATCCGCAGAATCCTGCCCCCCCCTTGATGCTGTGGATTGCCCGGAAGGCATGGTTTATCAGATCCTTGTCAACACCTGATGTCTGCTCTTCCATGGCAAGAAGATCCGGTTCAAGCTGTTCAAGATCATCTTTTATCTCGGTAATAAATTCACTGCCTGCCCCGGCAGCAAGATCGCTTACCCCTGTATCAGCCATTGCCCCCCCTTACACTCCCGATTCAGCCGTCCTGGTTTTTGACTGGCCCAGAATCTTTTCGATTGAAACGATTGTCATGAGCTCCTTGTCAAGCTTGACAACATTTTCCGCATACCTGGCAGTCAGCGTATCCCTGTTTGCCGGCAGAGGTTCAATGGCATCTTCCCGCACCGAAACAACGTCACCGATACTGTCCACGAGAAGACCGACATCGTCTGCTTTTAAGATAATATTGTGGCTCTGGTCGGTCAAGACCCTTTCCCCGATACCCATGACAACACCGAGGTCAAACACAAGCACCGTCTGCCCCCTGAGGTTGATCAGACCCCGGACATAATCCGGAGCCTGCTGAACAGGGGTGATGTCCAGGAGCATGTTCACCTCCCTGACCTTGAGGATATCGATGCCCATCAAATAATCATCTATCCTGAAAGAGACAAACTGCCCGATTTTTGTGGTTTCCCCTTCTGATGACTGCATACATGCCCCTCACCTAGTGTTTGAACGAAAACTCAACTTTTCTTTTCCTGCCACCCGTGATACACTTCTGGCTTATTCGGCAATTTTTCCAAGCCCGGGTCATTGCCCCGGGTGCTAACACTCGATGATCCAGTTTTTAGAATAGCCCCGCCCCCAACGGTTGGTCGGTTATCTCAGAAAAAACTGGATCATCGAGTAACACGTTTCCAGGACAGACCCCGATTTCCTGCTGAAAACCGGTGTCAGAACTCAACCAGCATCCTCATAGCAAAAGCCGCGACCATGACAACATCAATGCCCCCTTTAGATCAGCTTCCAGTGATCGCCCTGGAACCAGAACCTGGAGTGAAGATCAGCTGTGTAAAAATCACCGAGGT
>DATFJZ010000181.1:0-2199 GCA_035268945.1 Desulfobacteraceae bacterium
CTTGTCAAAGAGATTAAATTCAAAATTGCCAGCCTCCACTCCTGAATTTCTGTTTGAAAAACAGCTGACGTTCTTCCAGCCGGCAGCGGGTTACCGCTTTTCCATGGACTCACTGCTCCTGGCGGACCGTGTGAAAATCAACGGAAACGAACATCTCCTTGACATCGGCACCGGCTGCGGCATCCTGTTGCTGCTGCTCTTGTTCCAGCACCGGACGATCACGGCAACGGGCGTGGAAATCCAGGAGGAACTTGCGAAAATTGCCAAAAAAAATCTGGCAATCAACGGGTTTGACCAACAGAGCACCATTGTGTGCAGGGATATCAGAGAGATCACACCATCGGACACAACAGCCAGGCCGGATATTATCATTGCAAACCCCCCGTACAAGAAACGATCCACCGGCAGACTCAACCCCAATATCCAGAAAGCCGTGGCCCGGCATGAATTGAAGCTGACCCTTGAGGAACTTGCCCGCTCGGTCCACCGGCTGCTCAACCCCGGGGGCAGGTTTTACGCAATCTACCCTGCCGAGCGCAGCGCCGAACTTCTCTGCACCATGAACCACCACAACATTTCCGCCGAGACCCTGCAGTTTGTCCACACAAAGCGGAACGTGCCGGCAAAGCTTGTTCTGTTCACCGGTGTTAAAAACAGTACGCAGCCGCTGACCATACTGCCTCCTGTGCTGCCCCCCTTTCCCGGCAACGACCAACGCACCATCCACTCCATGCACAAAGATGAGGAAAAAGGAGAAAAAAGGAGGGAAAGCAGCCAACTCGTTGAAAAAAGGAGCAATTAACGATCCTGATGGGCAATGAGTTGCTGCAGAAGAAATTTTGTCCTTGACAACCAGTCCAAAAAAGGATAGTTACCCTGGATTATTAATGCGGAGAGGTGACCGAGTGGCTGAAGGTGCTCGCCTGGAAAGCGGGTGTACTTAACGGTACCGAGAGTTCGAATCTCTCCCTCTCCGCCATCCACCTCATCCGGGAAACATGTCATACCAGGTTTTAGCACTCAAATACAGATCCCAGACCTTTCAAGATGTTATTGGACAGACCCAGGTAACGACCACCCTTTCCAATGCCATCGCTTCGGGACGCGTTGCCCATGCAATGCTTTTCACAGGCCCCAGGGGCACAGGCAAAACAACCATTGCCCGGATCCTTGCCAAGGCCATGAACTGTGAAAAGGGGACATCCCCGACCCCGTGCAACCGGTGCAGATCCTGTAGAAGCATCACATCGGGCAGTGCCCCGGATGTGTTTGAAATTGACGGGGCCTCCAACAACAGCGTGGACCAGGTGCGGGACCTTAGAGATAACGTTGCCTACATGCCGGCCTCTTCCCCCTACAAGATATACATCATCGATGAAGTGCACATGCTGAGCAATGCGGCATTTAACGCCCTGCTCAAGACCCTGGAAGAACCCCCTGACCATGTTCTGTTCATCTTTGCCACCACGGAATCCCACAAGATACCGGTCACCATCCTGTCAAGATGCCAGCGCCATGACCTGGGACGTATCCCCCTCCCCCTGATAGCGGGCCACCTTGGTGACCTGTGTGCCAGAGAAGGTTTTTTTCTTGCCCAGGAGAGCATCGACCTGATCGCTGCCGAGGCGGACGGCTCCATGCGCGACGGCCTCAGCCTCCTCGACCGGATCATCTCCAGCAGCCCGGAAAAAGAGATCAGCCACAACGCCATCCTCCAGAACCTGGGGATCGTTGACAAGCTGGTGATCTTTGACATTGCCACCGCTGTTTTCCAGGCCAACGGGGCAGATGTGATCGCCCTTGTCAGCAGAATCCACGACCAGGGCCACGACTTGAAAAAATTCTACTCCGATGTGATCGTCCACTTCAGGAACATGGCTGTGGTGAAAATCTCCGGAAAAAACTCCACGGCAGCCGACATTCTGGACCAGGACAGGGAAAAAATGCGCACCATGGTGGAGCCACTGTCCCAGACCCATCTGATCCAGCTCCTTGACATTCTGCTCAAGGAAGAGGCCACCGTAAAATTTTCCTCCCACACCAAAAGCGCCCTGGAGATGGTCCTGTTAAAACTCGTGCTCATCCGGCCGGGGTTTGACATCGATGAGATGGTCCAAAAGCTGGACCAGATTGCCCAGAAAATCGACATCTCCTCCGGGGAAGATACGCCAGCCGCCCCGTCATCAGCTGCCGGGAATG
>DATFJZ010000182.1:0-6139 GCA_035268945.1 Desulfobacteraceae bacterium
CTTTTGAGTCGTTAAACCATTTTACGATACCATTAGCCATGTTGGCAATCTCCTGTAATAAAAAAAAATAAAAATAATACCGGTTCCCTCCTGCAAGCTCGTACCACCTGTTTTTTTTGCGGAAAATAAACCCAGGAGGAAAACCTTAACGCCGCTACATATACCAGCGCAATTTCAACCATTATATAGGATTGAACAGAGAAGTCAAGAATTAAAAACGGCTTTTCCGTAAAAAACACTGTGTTTTTTACCAGCACATAAAAAAAAATATTTTTTTTACTTTACATAACACATACTATGTGATACTCATGTCTTTAAATTACATAACACATACTACGTAATACTCGTTCGGAATTACCGAACGTTGAGTGAAACCACCATGGCACGTTGCCCATGGTTTCCATAAGAGAGAGGGACCTATCACACACTTTATTAAAACCAATTTTGATCTCTGCACCGGGTGCTGCATCTGCCAGATGGCATGCTCCATGGAAAAGACCGGTGGATACAACCCCGGTCGGTCCAGGCTGATCATCTCCCATAAAAGGGAAAACCTGTACCACAAACCCATTGTGTGCAACCAGTGCAAAAACGCCTACTGCATGAACGTCTGTCCTGCCGGGGCCATCACCCGCAATGACCAGGGCGTTGTCCTCATTGATCCGGAGAGCTGCATCGGGTGCCGGCTCTGTGTTGAGTTCTGCCCGGAACACCTTGTCACCATGGATCCTGACACAGACAAGGCGGTGAAATGCGACATGTGCGGCAATGATCCGGAATGTGTAAAGGCCTGCCCCACAGGTGCCCTGGAACTTATTGAACGAGGAGAAAACAATGGATAACGCGTATATGAGCAAACTTCTCCATATCGACCTGGAAACCGGCAAAACAGAAGAGCTGCCCCTTTCCCGGGAATTTCGCAAGCAATGGATCGGGGGTAAGGGGTTCGGAGCCAAGCTGCTGTACGACCTGCTCCCCCCCGGCGCCGACCCTCTGGGCGGGGAAAACCTGCTCATGTTCATGACCGGTCCCCTGACAGGCACCATGGCCCCTGCCATGCGGGGGTGTATCGTGACCAAGTCGCCGCTGACCAACACATTTCTCGACTCGTATTTTGGCGGAAGCTTCTCCCCGGAAATCAAGTATGCCGGGTATGACGGCATCATCATCAGGGGAAAGGCCGACACTCCGGTCTATATTGCCATTGACAACGGCGAGGTCACCATCAGAGATGCCGGAGCCATCTGGGGCATGGACACCCTGGCGGCCAACCAGGCCGTGAAAGAGCAGCTTGACAACGACGGTTTCAGGGTGGTCACCATCGGCCAGGCCGGAGAAAAGCAGATCCCCTTCTCCCTTATCTGCTGCGAATACAACCGCCAGGCCGGCAGGGGCGGAGCCGGGGCCGTCATGGGGGCCAAGAACCTCAAGGCCGTTGCCGTCCGGGGCACAAAAACGGTAAGGGTCCATGACAGCCAACGCTTCAAAACCGCATGCCAGACCGCCCTTTCCGATCTCAACAACAGCGAAGACATCGATGCGTTGAAACAGGCGGGCACGGCCTCTGCCATCGAATTTTCCAACGAAGCCGGACTCTTTCCCCACCGGAACTACTCCGGCGGTACCTTTGAAAAGATTTCCAAGCTGGCGGAAAAGGGCCAGTCCAAGCACCTTTGGCTGGGCAGCAGCGCCTGCATGGGGTGCCCCATCCGTTGCAGCAAGATGGGTGCGGTAAGGACGGGGACGTACAAGGGCATTGTCACGGACATGGTGGAATATGAATCCGCAGGCCTCATGGGGTCCAACCTTGACATTGCAGACATCAGGGCCGTTGCCCACCTTGTCAAGCTCTGTGATCGGTTTGGCCTGGACAGCATGTCCACCGGCTCTGTCATCGGGTTTGCCATGGAGGCGGCAGAAAAAGGGCTTATCGACTCCCCTGAAGAATTGGAGATCACATTCGGCAGCGCCAAAGCGGCAGACTATCTCATCCGTGCCATAACAGAAAAAAGGGGAAAACTTGGAAAGCTTCTGGCAAAGGGAGTCAAACAGGCAGCCCTGGAAATCGGTGAAGATGCCGAACCCCTGGCCGTCCACGTCAAGGGGATGGAAGCGCCGGCATGGGGTCCCAGGGGAGCCTCGGGCATGGGCCTTGCCATCATGACGGCGGACCGGGGCGCCTGCCACCAGCGGGCCTTTCCCATTGCCAACGAAGTGGGGGGTGAAGAGTGGCAGGGAAAGACCTTCACCCCTTGTGAGACAAAAGGCAAGGCCGATCTGGTCTTTGCCCTCCAGAACTACACCGCCGGCACAGACACCCTGGTGAAATGCGACTTCGGCAGTTTCGGCATCCAGCCTTCCACCTATGAGGAGCTGCTCAACGCAGCAACGGGGGAAACCTTTCCAGAAGGGATCTTTGAAACCATGGGAGAAAGAATCTGGAACATCACTCGGCTGTTCAACCTCAGGGAGGGACTCGATGTAAGCGATGAAAAACTCCCCTCCCGGTTTGTCAAGGAGCCCCTTCCCGACGGTCCGCACAAGGGAGAACGCATATCCGAACAGGATGTGGTATACATGAAATCGGATTACTACCGGGCCAGGGGCTGGGATGAGAACGGAGCCCCCACCACTGAAACCCTTGAGCGACTGGACATTAATTTAAGAAACAGCAAATGAATAAGAGGGGAACTGTATCCAGATCTGCCATGAATAAAAAAGAGGAAAAAAGACGAGTCACACGACAGAAAATCATCGATGCTGCCACCCATCTTTTTGCACGGCAGGGGTACCACAAGACCACCATGCAGGAGATAGCCCTGCACATCAGCATGACAACCGGGGCAATTTTTCACTATTTCTCTTCCAAGAGGGTGATCCTGGACGAGGTTGTGGAAAAACACGACAGAAACATGACCGCCTATGTGGCCTTTCTCTCCCGGAATCATGAATCGTATGAAGCCATGCTCAAGGGGCTTGTTGCCATGTTTGTCGAACAGTTCCACGAAAACCCCGATGCCATCATCGGCTTGACCTCCCTGTCCGCCGAATTGAGTGAAACCGGCATGCCAGTTGTGGCCAAGATCCAGGCCGCCTACGACCGTTTTGTGGACGCCTTTGAGCAGGCCATTGATCCCCTCCCGGGCTCACGGCACAAGAGGGCAGCTGCGGTCAGCTTTATTTCCGGCATCCAGGGGCTGGCCATCCAGGCGCTGCTGAGAAAGGGGGAGATCGGTTTTGACGAACTGGTCCAGGGCTTCCTCGATGCCCATCTCTCGATGAACAACAGGCGATTGCCGCCGGCATAACAGTGGTCAAAGGTCATACCGGTTTATCCAAGAAAAAAATAGAGGACAAACAGTCCACAACCATTTTTTATAACCTAGTTGATTATTAATTGATTTTAAAAGGAGATGTTTATGTTTAACAAAAAAAAGATGTACGACTATATCGTTGTAGGCGGCGGATCAGCCGGAAGTGTTCTTGCCAACCGCCTCAGCGCCAACCCGGACAACAAGGTGCTTGTCCTGGAAGCCGGAAGACCGGACCACAAGCTTGACTTCAGGATCCACATGCCTGCAGCCCTGACCTATCCACTGACCGGCAAGACCTACAACTGGTGGTACGATTCCGATCCCGAGCCCCACATGGACAACCGGCAGATCTACCAGCCACGGGGAAAGGTGCTCGGCGGCTCCAGCTGCATCAACGGCATGATCTACATCCGGGGCAATGCCATGGATTATGAAAAATGGGCCCAGGATGAAGGGATGGAGAACTGGGACTATGCCCACTGTCTCCCCTATTTTCGACGGTTCGAGTCCCGTTTGGCAGGGGCAGATGCCTACAAGGGCGTTGGCGGCCCCATCAACCTGACAACACCGAAATGCGACAACCCCCTGTTTGACGCCTTTTTCGGGGCTGTCCAGGAGGCAGGCTACCCCATCACCGACGATGTGAACGGGTACCAGCAGGAAGGGTTTTCAAAATTTGACGCCACCATCTACCGGAGCAGGCGTTGGAATGCGGCCAGGGGATACGTTCACCCGGTGAAAGACAGACGCAACCTGGATATCAAATGCCACGCCAAGGCAACACGCATCCTCTTTTCGGGCAAGAAAGCCATTGGCGTTGAATTTAAAAAGGGGAGAAAGATCCAGCGGGCTTACGGCAACGAGATCATCTCCTGCGGGGGGGCCATCAATTCTCCCCAGCTGCTGCAGCTGTCCGGCATTGGAAACGCCGATGAACTCAACCAACTGGGCCTCAACGTGGTCAAGGATCTGCCGGGCGTCGGTGAAAATCTCCAGGACCACCTGGAACTCTATGTCCAGTACGCCTGCAAGGAACCGGTGAGCCTCTACCCCGCCCTCAAGTGGTGGAGACAACCCTGGATCGGAGCCCAGTGGCTCTTCGGCAGAACAGGATCCGCAGCCAGCAACCACTTTGAAGCCGGGGGATTTATCAGGGGCAATGACGAAGTGGAATACCCCAATCTTCAGTTCCACTTCCTCCCCATTGCCATCCGGTACGACGGGTCCGCCCCCAACGAAGGTCACGGATTCCAGCTCCATGTGGGACCCATGAATTCCGATGTCCGGGGTCATGTCAAGATCAAGTCGGACGATCCCGATGAGTATCCGAGCATCCTGTTCAACTACCTGTCAACGGAGCAGGAGCGCAAAGAGTGGGTTGAGGCCATCCGGAAATCCAGGGAGATCATCGAACAGCCGGCGTTCAACCGCCTCAGGGGGAAAGAGATCGCCCCGGGCAGCCAGGCCCAGTCCGACGAAGAGATCCTGGACTTTGTCCGCAAAGAGGGGGAGAGCGCCTACCACCCCAGCTGTACCTGCAAGATGGGCTATGACGACCAGGCTGTCGTGGATTCCGAACTCAGGGTCCACGGTGTCGAGGGCCTCAGGGTGGTTGATGCCTCGGTCATGCCCTATATCACCAACGGCAACATCTACGCGCCGGTGATGATGATCGCTGAAAAGGCCGCGGACATGATTCTCGGCAACACGCCGGAGCAACCTTCCACGGCACCTTTTTACAAGCACCAGCCCCAGTCTGAAGTGGCCAGTTAACCTGTTGTAATCCGAAGGGGTGTTTTATAAAAGCCGTCAGCTATCAGCCATCAGCCATCAGCCGTCAGCCGTCAGTATTTTCTTCTGATTACTGACGGCTGATGACTCTCAACGGACATGGTACTTGACCTTGTTCAAAAAACAGGATAGACTATTAAGGTTAAACCAACGCTTTTTTTCTTCCCAAAGGGTGAAAAAAGAAAAACCGCTCAGCGTTCAAGGACCGGTTTTCAAGGTTCCTGGTTGTGAATGACCGGGTTCCATTGCGTTTCAATTAAGGGCCATAGAAACAATAAAAGACACCATTGCAACTGGTCTTTTTGCTTTCTGCGTTGCGGCAATGGGTACATATTTGAATATGCTCCCATTACCGCGCCTTGAAACTAAGCAAAATTTCTGTGTTGACTTGGTACATTTGAAAATTTCCATGGCCCTAAACCAGAAAAAGAAGGAGATTCCATGATTAAGAAGAATCAGACAAAACTTTTTACTGCGCTTTTACTGGCAGCAGCACTTATTTTCACGACTTCCGCCTTTGCAACCCAGGAAGTCCGGTTTGTAAGTGTTGGATGGACAGGGGTTACAGCGAAAACAGACCTTGGCGTGAAAATCCTCGAAAGTATCGGATACGAAGCCTCCAACACCATGGTATCAGTCCCCATCGTTTACAAGGCAATGGAGACCAATGAAGCCGATGTCTTCCTCGGCAACTGGATGCCCTCCATGGCTGGCATTGCAAACAAGTACTTTGAAAACGGCTCCGTTGTCAAATACCTTGCCAGTATGCCCAATGCAAAGTACACCCTGGCAGCGCCCTCCTATGTCGTGGACGGCGGACTCAAGGATTTCAAGGACATCGCCAAGTACGCCGACAAGCTGGATCACAGGATCTACGCCATCGAAGAGGGCAATGACGGCAACCAGATCATCCAGAAAATGATCGATAAAGATATGTTCGGCCTCGGCGATTTTACCATCATCCCCTCCAGCGAGGCGGGCATGCTCTCCCAGGTGCAGTCCTATGTAAAAAACAAGAAATGGATCGTCTTTCT
>DATFJZ010000183.1:0-4761 GCA_035268945.1 Desulfobacteraceae bacterium
ATGCCCTATTTTAAATAGAACAATTGGCTTGCCTTATGTCGTCCAATGACCTATATTTGTGCCATGGAATTTGAATGGGACCCTGAGAAAAGCGATAGATGTTTTGCTGAGCGTGGATTTGACTTTGCCTATGCTGTTCAGGCATTTTTTGATCCCGATCGTATCTTAAAAAAAGACAATAGATATGATTATGGTGAGCACCGCTACCAATTGACAAGCAAAATCCAAGGACGTGTATTTGTGATTGTATTTACCCCACGTAAAGACTTAATCCGCATCATATCTGCCCGCAAAGCCAACCAAAGGGAGGTGAAACAATATGAAAAGACATCGCATGACGATTGATCCCAATATGAGGCCTTTGTGTGTATCCGGGCGTATTGATACTGATCGTGTGGATGCAACGACTGAAGAAGAGATAGCACGACAGAAGGCTGAGGATGATAAAAAAGCCATGCTGGATGCAGCAAGATATGCAAGGCGTGTAAGAAAACGCCTGGGTCTGACCCAGGCGGAATTTTCCCTGCGTATCGGCGTGTCTATTGATACTATCCGTAACTGGGAGCAAGGTAAAAGATGCCCGACAGGAACCGCCAGATCCTTGCTTAAAGTCCTTGACAAGGCCCCTGAAGCCTCTCTCGCTGCACTTGACTGATGCACCCTATGAGACTGACTTTTGGGCTTGATCATAACTTCGGCCAAAAATTGGGTCTCCAAAAATGTAGGTGCTGATTTGCTTGATAAACAATAAGTTACAGTGGCCCTACATTGTTTGTAGCAACGGTGGCCGATCTTATGATCAAGCCCAACTATGCCAATATCGGCTCCTGCTACAGTGATCTTGACGAGGTGCCCCTGGCAATAAAGTACTATGAGATGGCCCTTAAGGTGGATGGCTCACTGGCGTTTGCCAGGGAGAATATTGAAGAACTGAAACACATGACCGGCAGCTGACCCTTTGCCCGGAGGATTTCGCTGACATTGCCCGGGATCACCAGGGTGTTGGAGGTCTTGGCCAGCTTGCCGGACTCTGTTTCACCGACTGGGGAGGGAGGATGTCCTTATGATCGAAAGCTGTTGGCAAAACTGTCAATCTGCGCCTGGAAAGTAATAAACGCTTATTTGAAATCCGTTGTTTCCGATGAAAATGCCGTTCCCGGCGCCAGTATTACTGTTCAGACCTATGGTGATTTTTTGAATTTCAATCCGCATCTGCATGCCATCGTTACTGACGGTTGTTTTCTTGATGATGGCAATTTCAAAACAGCTCCGGTTTTTATACTGGAAGACCTGGAAACAATTTTCCAGTATGAAGTGTTTAAAATGCTTAAAACAGAGGGCAAAATAAATTATGCTGTTATTGAAAACATGCTGCCATGGTACCAGAGCGGTTTCCATGTGTATATGGGTGACAGGATAACCCCTTCAAACACAACCGGTCTTACCACCCGGACCTTGAAGAGGCGGCCCTGGATGCCGTTGAGAGCATCCGGTCGCGAATCTGATCAGTTCAAGACCTCAGGGTGGCAATGAGCCGTTTTTCCCGGATAAATAGGGTAAGGGCCTCTGCAATGTTCCGGCAGAGGATATCCGCAGCAGAGACGGTTTTGATGGATGCCCCCTCCTCCTGGAGAAGGGCGATCCCTATCCTGGCCCTTTCCAGCATGGCCGCATCGTTTCTCCCGTTGCCAATGCAGGCGCAGACGTCGCTGCCAAGCGCTTCAATATAGGCCAGCTTGCCCTGGTCCTGCGCCTCTTCTCCCAGGACGGAGAGTGTCAGGGGAAGGTCCTTGAGCTCCCCGGCTGCCCTGCCAAAGGTATCCGCCGTGACCACGTGAATCGTCACCTGTTTTGACAGGGTCGTCACAAGGCCTCCTACCCTGTCAAGCACCCTTCCGTCACAGGCCATGGTGCCGTTGTAGTCCATAACAATGTGCTCCAGCGCGACATGGCCAAAGCCGGGTATTGAGATCTCAATCATTGCAGCTCCTTTTAACCGTGATCATAACTGTGGCCATGGGCCAACAGATTCAGCCGCAGTCAGGATCAAGCGCCCTGTTTTTCTTCCAGGGCCGTTTTCTCCGAGAAGGCCCCCCTGTGTTGCGGAATTGAAGCCCAATCGGGTATTGACTTTTTCACCAATTTCCTCAACTATACCAGGCAGCATCGATTTTTGCAAACCACGGGGAGAGAGTTCAGCACCTATAGTGGTGCCGGAAAGATACCCCCCTGACCCAACGGTAAGGCATTGACCACGCCACAGAAGGGTCAGCAAAGCAGCGGATTGGACTGAGGTCATGATCAAGCCCCACCATAACAACCAGAGGAGAGACAAGAATGAAAAGAATTCACTACACCGATATCGATCCCGTACAATTTAATAACGAGGCGGCAAAACAGATCAAGGGACGGGTGCTCATCGGAAAGGCCGACAAGGCGGAAAACTTCTGCATGCGCATTTTTGAAATCGAAAAAAACGGCCACACCCCCTTTCATGCCCATGAGTGGGAGCATGAGATCTTTGTCCATTCCGGCCGGGGAGAGGCCTTCTGCAACAACGAATGGCAGCCGGTTTCCAGGGGAACGGCCCTGTTTATTCCAGGCAACGAAGAGCACCAGATCCGGAACAGAAGCGAAGAACCCCTGATTTTTCTATGCCTTGTCCCTTCAACGGCACCGGAGCTGTGATGCAGTTACGAACAACCGTCTCCCGGGAAGGAACCTTCCTTGTGGGAGAGCACAAACCCCATTTTTTTGTCAAGAACTTCAGACAAGGAGAAGCGATCACCAGCATTGGCGTTGAAACCGACGGAACCTCTGTGACCAGTGCGGTGAACTTTCCACGAACCGACATCGACGTATCCCGGGCAGATACGGTATACGAGATCCCCAACCCCTTCCCCTTCCGGGGAACCACCTATATCAACTCGCCATGGGCGGACAGAAATGCCCTGGCTCCTGAGAGGATCAGCCTGCCAAGCCCCTCTCCCCTCTCCTTTTTAAAAACCGTTGACAGATGGCTGGAACAGAACAGGGTCGAGGGAAAAACAGGGGAAACACTTCTCGAATGTCTGCCGGAACCTCTGCTTCTCGCCCTTGCCAACAGCTCCACCGACCCGAACGAGCTTGTCAAACTTGCCTGCATGAGCTGTTCCTTTGTTTTTGATCCCCGGACAGGAACCCCCCTGGGCCTTGTTTTCAAAAAACAGAACCATGGAAAAACCGCGCCGGATATCAAACACCATGCCCTGTTCGAAGCCCTGGCCAACAACCGCCACCTTCCCGACGCGTACAAGGTTGTCATGGTGTTGAAACCCGGGGTTCAGGGAACAAGCCCCATTACAGGGGAGTGGAAAAAAAAGAGTGCCGCCAGAGAAGCCCCCCCGAGCCATGTTTATGAATACCTCAGGGAGAACAGCTACATCCCCTGGGGTCATTTTGCCGCCAATACCGCCGATGATACGGTAAAATACAGGGCCGGGGATCTTACCCCGGAGGACATGGGGGGAATGCGCCGCCTTTTCTGCCAGAGGATCTATGCCAGTCTTGCCCAGCAGCTGGCCATGGACCTTCCCGCATCCGGAGAGGAGATCTCCGGAGAAGCACTGGAAGCTCTCCGCCTGGAAATCATCAAAGGGCTGAACTCGCCGGACAGACCGGAACTCCAGTTCAACGCCTGCCTGTGGGGCTGGAATTTCGGGTTCGGCTTTGCCCATTCCGGCTACCGGCTCCACGCCTCCCACCAGCAGATCCACCAGCAGTACGCCATGATACCGGCAAAGGCCGCCGTCTCCCCTGAAAACGACATGCCGTCCTTTGCCTGCGGCGATATGGTGGCGGAATTTGTCCAGGCGTATCGAAAAAATACGGGAAAAGGTTTTTTTGACAACTACCTTGCCGCCATCAGGTCCAACCGGCGAGTGGACCGGGAGAAAGACAAGCCTTCTGATCTTGTTGTCCATGAAGACGACAACATCATCCTCTTTGTTCCAAAGGCCCAGACCTCCCAGTGGGAGCTTCAGATGATGCCTCTCAAACCATGCGGCAACATTCTTGAGGCTGATGAACCCATGCGCGCCTCCCTTGACAGGGGAATCCTGACCGCCCTCCAGACCCTGGAAACCATGGGAGCGGAGATGGTGACCTCCATTGAATTTTCCAAACGATTTGATTCCAAAGACCTGGACCAGAGGCTGTTATACTCTTTTCTGCCCAAAATCCCCTACTCTCCCGGGGCCTTCAGCGAAGCCCAGCAGAGATGGATCAACGGCCACTATCCGGAAGATTTCGCCATTGCCTGCCGTTCAAGGCTGGCTGGCGGAACAGTATCCCTCCAGCCGTGAGGCTGCAATGACCGTGGTGTCGCAAGACCATCTTTATCGTTGACAAGCCGTGGATGATCTGTGCATACTATAGATGTTCGCACATGGCTTGATACGGCTTGTACCATATATTAAGAGCGAGATGGTATCAATTCATTTGCTACGAACTATAAAAAGCAAATGGAAATATGTTTCTTCACCACTCATCGTTTATACGGATATCATGTATACGGATATCATGCCGGTTTTCGTTCCGTCGCATCAAACTCTGGAAAAGGCCAATACAGACCAGCCTTGTATCAGGCCTTTGGTGCAACACAGGAGATGGAACCGATGACAATCAATTTCGTTCAGCTTACAAAATCTGCGATCCTCAACCAATACCAGAATCAGTGTCACCCATAACTGCTGTTAACTGACAGGGTAACGACTGTTATCA
>DATFJZ010000184.1:0-3309 GCA_035268945.1 Desulfobacteraceae bacterium
GTCCTTGAACTCCTTGACGGCAATGTTGAAATTCTTCACCCGGGGCAGGGCGGCTTCCAGGGTTGTCAGCTCGTGGTAGTGGGTGGCAAAAAGGGTCTTGACCCCTTTGCCGTCAAGATCGTGGAGGTGCCGGGCCACGGCCCGGGCGATGCTCATGCCGTCATAGGTGCTGGTGCCCCGGCCGATCTCGTCCAGGATCACAAGGCTGCTGCTGGTGGCGTTGTTGACAATGTTGGCCGTCTCTTCCATCTCCACCATAAAGGTGCTCTGGCCCTGGGAGAGATTGTCCAGGGCCCCCACCCGGGTGAAGATCCGGTCCATGATGCCCAGGGTTGCCGCCTGGGCCGGCACAAAGGAACCCATCTGGGCCATGAGGACGGTCAACGCCACCTGGCGCAGCACCGTGGACTTCCCGGCCATGTTGGGGCCGGTGATGATGAGCACCTGGCTGGTTTCGTTGTCGAGGAAGATCGAGTTGGGCACATACCGCTCGCCTTGGATCATCGTTTCCACCACCGGGTGCCGGCCTTCGTCAATGGCCGTGATCTCGTCATCGTTGATGGCGGGCCGGGCGTAGTTGTTCTCATCGGCGGCCCTGGCAAGGGAGAGCAGCACGTCCACCCGGGCCAGAATAGCCGCCATGTCGAGGATGGCCCGGGTCTTTTCCACCACCCGGTCCCGTACCTGGCAGAAGAGCTGGTACTCCAGGGCCGCCCGCTTGTCATGGGCGTTGAGCACCTTGGATTCCACCTCCTTGAGCTCTTCGG
The DNA here is from genome assembly GCA_035268945.1 of Desulfobacteraceae bacterium. Taxonomy (GTDB): domain Bacteria; phylum Desulfobacterota; class Desulfobacteria; order Desulfobacterales; family Desulfobacteraceae; genus DATFJZ01. The sequence continues at coordinate 768 of DATFJZ010000184.1, forward strand.
TGATGAACCGTTCGGCATTGACCAGGGTCTGCTTTCGGATATAGTGGCTGGGAACCGATTTGGACTGGGCCTTTGACACCTCGATGAAATAACCGAACACCTTGTTGAACTTGATCTTCAGGGAGCTCAGTCCGGTCTCTTCCTTCTCCTTGACACCGGCTTTGGCAATCCACTCCTTGCCGTTTCTGGCAATCTCCAGGAGCTCGTCCAGCTCGTCGCTGTACCCGTCGTTGATCAGCCCGCCTTCGGCCAGGGCAGGGGGGGCATCCTCCCGGATCCCCTGTTCGATCACACCGGCAAGATCCACCAGCTCCTGCTGGATCTCCTCCCTGCCGCCGCTGCCCTTGAGCAGGTTTGACTGGTAGCGGTCCAGGAGTTCAAACAGCTCGGGCAGCTTGAACAGGGATGTTTTCAGGGAGATGAGGTCCCTGGCATTGCCGTGACCCATGGAGATTCTGCTGCCGAGGCGTTCAAGGTCGTAGACGGACTTCAGGTGGGTCTGGATGGTGCTTCGCAGGGAAGGGCTGTCTTTTGCCTCCTCAACGGCCTCGAGTCGGTTTTCAATCCTCGTTTGGTCTACAAGGGGGTACCGGAGCCAGTGCTTGAGCAGCCGGCCGCCCATGGCGGTGACGGTTTTGTCCAGCACGGCCAGCAGGGTCCCTTTTCTGTCCCCGGACTGGAGGTTTTTCAGCAGCTCCAGGTTACGGCAGGATTTGTCGTCAATGGTGAGATACGCGTTGAGATCGTAGGGTTTGAGGGTCGAAATGTGGTCCGTGGCCTGGAGCTGGGTCTCCTCAACATACCACACCGCTGCACCGGCAGCGCAGATACCGGCGGAAAGGTCCCCGCACCCGAACCCTTCAAGACTTCGGGTCTTGAACTTTTCCGTCAGTCGCTGTTTTGAATGGGAAAAGGAGAAGGCGTTTCGGTCGAGATAGGTGATCTGCCGGTCCTGGAAAAATTTTGTCACATAATTGAATCCGGGATCTTTCTCGAAAAAAGAGGGAAGGAGCACTTCACTGGCATCCACCCGCAGGGCTTCGTCGATGAGGGCGGCGGGAATTCTGCCGTTGCGGGTTGCCGTTTCCGTGGTGGCAAACATCCCCGTTGAGATGTCCAGGAAGGCCAGGCCGGCCCGGTTTTTTTCCATGCACAGGGCCAGGAGGAAATTGTTGGCGGTCTTGTCCAGAAGCTCTTCGTTGAGGATCATCCCCGGGGTTACCACCCGGACCACCTCCCGCTTGACCAGCCCCTTTGCCGATCCCGGGTCTTCAACCTGCTCGCACACGGCAACCTTGCAGCCGTTTTCAATGAGCTTTGCAATATAGGCGTCCGCCGCCTTCCAGGGAATACCGCACATGGGAATGGGATTTTCCTGGTGCTTGTTCCGTGAGGTCAGGGCAATTTCCAGGACGGCAGCCGCTCGTTGAGCATCCCCGTAAAACATCTCATAGAAATCCCCCATGCGGTAAAAGAGGATGGCATCATTGTATTTTTCTTTGATGGAGAGATACTGCTCCATCATGGGGGTATTTTTTTGAACACTCATATGGGAAACAGCAGATCACCGTCCGTCCTAGGATACACTCTTGGTTTTTCCGTCCTGGTCAAGGTTGTCTTCTTCCCCGGTTTTGCTTTCTCCGGAGTTGCTTTCTCCGGCGCTGCCGGCCTGAGTTTCCAGGTCAGAAGTTGCCAGGGTTTCTTCCGGCTGATCGTCGCTTTCCGGGTAGGCTTTGTGATAAGGATCGCTTTTGAACGCCTCAAGCTCCCGTTTCAGAGACGAGATCATCTCGAGGTGGGACTCGATGGTTTTGTTGAGGGATTTGATGGTTTTTTTGGCTTTGAGTTTTGAAACAAGACCCAGGTAACCGGTAATCAACAGTCCAATGCCCAGGCAGCCGCCCCAGTAGTAAACGTTTTCCACCGCCGGAGCGGTCCAGTTCCACGTCTTGACCCCGAGACTCAAGGAGAGTGCCTGCTTGACAAAGAAAAAGTCTCTGTTCTGGTAGATAATCAACCCGGCAAATACTAAAATAATCAATCCAATAAATAGCTTAACTTTTTTCATTTGAAATCTCCATTGCGTTAATATGTCCTGTTTCCTCTGTCATCCCGGTCAACCTGTGTTTTCATCAAAAACAAATTATCAAAAACAATTTACCCAGGGATAATAGATCAATTCCTATTTTTTTTCAAATGTTTTTTCAAGTAGAACGGGGGTCATACCGGGACCGGGTTTCCAGGTTCAAGGTGTCCATGGATTGAAAAGCTTTACCCGGTGGGGATCGGGCCGGCCAAAGAGGTTCCAGTTCAGCTGCTCGCCGGCAATGTCCCCTGCCACCTCCATGATGGAGAGGTGGAGGTGGCAGGGAATCCCCGATTTTCTCTCCGAGGTGTCGGCAATGCGACCCAGGATATCGTTTTTTTCAACGGCCGTTCCCCGGCCCAGGGTCCCATTCACCGAGAGGTGGGAATATACTGAAATGCGCCGTTTAATGCCCATAGTGTTACCGCTGCCGATACCGCTGCAACTGCCACCGAG
>DATFJZ010000185.1:0-2310 GCA_035268945.1 Desulfobacteraceae bacterium
CGAAGGAGATCTTGAAAACATCCCTGCATCCCTGCCCATGATGCCGGTAAGGGACGTGGTGATTTTTACAGATATGCTTCTGCCCCTGCTTGTCGGGCGTGAAAAGTCCATAAAAGCTGTTGAAGAGGCTGTTGAACGAGACCGCTACCTCTTTCTGTCAGCCCAGAAAAAATCAGATGTTGAAAAGCCCAAGGCAGAGGATATGTATGAGGTGGGCACCGTTGGCAGGGTGCAGAAGGTGCTGAAACTTCCCGATGGCAGGGTAAAGCTCCTGATCCAGGGGCTTGCCAAGGCCAGGATAGAAAAATTTGTCAAAAAACAGCCATGGTTCCAGGTTGAAGTCCAGCTGCTCCACGATGAAGAGGTCAAGGATGTGGACATCAAGCTGGAAGCCCTCATGCGCAATGTCCGGGATAGCAGTGAACGCATCCTCGCCCTGAGGGGGGAGTTTGCCGGTGATGTGGGATCTCTGCTGGATCACATCGAATCCCCCGGCAAACTGGCAGATCTTGTGGCCTCCAATCTGAGGCTCAGGGTGGAAGATGCCCAGGGACTTCTCGAGACCTATGACCCGGCTGAGCGGCTGCTCAAGGTGAACGATCTGCTGGTGAAAGAGGTGGAGCTTTCCACGGTTCAGGCAAGGATACAGACCGATGTCAGGGACGAAATTTCCAAGAACCAGCGTGACTATTTCCTCCGGGAACAGGTGAGGGCCATCCACAAGGAGCTTGGGGAAGGTGACGACAAGATGGTGGAGGTCGAGGAGTACAAAAACAAGATTAAGAAGGCAAAGATGCCTGAAAAATCTGAAAAAGAGGCTCTGAAACAGGTCAAGCGCCTCGAGCAGATGCACTCGGATTCCTCCGAGGCCTCGATCATTCGAACCTACCTGGACTGCATTGTGGAGATGCCATGGACAAAATCCACCAAGGACTTTCTCGATATCAAGAAGGTCAGCTCGGTTCTGGAGAAGAATCACCACGGCCTTGACAAGGTAAAGGACCGTATCCTCGAATACCTCAGCGTACGCAAACTCAACCCTGACATCAAGGGGCAGATCATCTGTTTTGTGGGACCTCCGGGGGTTGGCAAAACCTCCCTTGGCCAGGCCATTGCCAAGGCCATGAAGCGGAAGTTCGTCCGGCTCTCCCTGGGCGGTATCCGGGACGAGGCGGAAATCCGGGGTCACCGGCGGACCTACCTTGGGGCCATGCCGGGCCGGCTGATCCAGAGCCTTCGGCAATGCGGCACAAACAACCCCGTGTTCATGCTGGACGAGATCGACAAGCTGGGCAGCGACTTCCGGGGAGATCCCTCATCGGCCCTCCTGGAAGCCCTGGATCCAGAGCAGAACTCCGAGTTCAGCGACCACTATCTCAACATGCCCTTTGACCTTTCCAAGGTGCTGTTCATCCTGACGGCCAACATGGCCGACACCATTCCGTCCCCACTGCTTGACCGGATGGAGGTGATCAAGATTCCAGGCTACACCAGGGAAGAGAAATACACCATCGCCGACAAGCACCTGTTTCCCCGCCAGGTCAAGGAAAACGGCCTGACCCGGCGGTCTGTCCGGGTGAGCAGGGATGCCATGGAGACCATTGTTGCCGAGTATACCCAGGAGGCCGGTGTCAGGGCCCTGGAACGAAAGCTTGGTACCGTGTGCCGGAAGATTGCCAGAAAAATGGCAGAAGGTGAAAAGGGCCGCTTTAACGTGTCAAAGGAAAACCTCGGCGATTACCTGGGGCCACCGAAATTCATCCCCGAAATGGACCAGGAGGAGAGCCAGGTAGGCCTGGCAACGGGTCTGGCATGGACCGAGGTGGGGGGAGAAACCCTGTACATCGAAGTTTCCCTGTTTCCCGGCAAGGGCGAGCTTTCCGTGACCGGACAGATCGGTGAGGTGATGCAGGAGTCTGCCCGGGCCGCCCTGACCTACACCAAGGCGAATATGGAAAAATTCGGCATTGAAAAGGACGAGTTTGAAAGCAAGGATATCCACATCCATGTGCCTGCCGGCGCCATTCCCAAGGACGGTCCTTCGGCGGGTATTGCCATGGCAACGGCCCTCATCTCGGCGTTCAACGGCAGGGCTATCAACAGCAAGGTGGCCATGACAGGGGAGATCTCCCTTCGGGGCAGGGTTCTGCCCATTGGCGGCTTGAAGGAAAAGGCCCTGGGGGCCCTGCGGGCGGGCATCAAGAAGGTCATCCTTCCCGAGAAGAACAGAAACGATCTCTACGAGATACCCGACAGTGTCAAGGAGAAGATCGAGTTCGTCTGTGTCAAGGAGCTTGACCAGGTGCTGGA
>DATFJZ010000186.1:0-2143 GCA_035268945.1 Desulfobacteraceae bacterium
TTCGGTGGATACGGGTTTACCCGGGAGTACCCCCAGGAACAGCTGCTCCGGGACTGCAAGATCACCCAGATTTACGAGGGCACCAACGGGATCCAGGCCATGGATCTTCTCGGCAGAAAACTCGGTTTGAACAAGGGCAGATCCTTTGCCGACCTTATGGCAGAGGTGCGCAAAACCGTTGAAGCGGCCAAGGCCACAGACGGCCTGGAAAAACAGGCCGCCCTCCTGGAGGCGAGCCTGGACAAGCTCATGGAGACCGGCCAATCCCTTGTCCTTTTAATGGGAGAAGGAAAGATCGAAACGGCCTTTGCCCATGCCCATCCTTTTCTTGGGGTCACAGGCGATGTGCTCATGGCCTGGATGCTGGTGTGGCGGGCGGTGATTGCCACGGAAAAACTGGCTGCAAAACCAAAGAAAAAAGATGTAGCCTTTTACAACGGCCTGCTGGCCTCTGCCCGGTTTTTTACCGCTTCGATCCTGCCGGCGGCCCAGGGCAGAATGGAGACCATCATGGCCGGGGACAGTGCTGCCGTGGATATGGAAGAAGAGGCCTTTTCCTCTTGACACAATTTTATGATTAATCAAAGGATGGACAATGAAAATGAAAGAAGTAGTCATCGTATCTGCCTGCCGGACAGCCATCGGGACGTTCGGAGGTACCCTCAAAGATCTCAACGGTGCCAGCATAGCCAGTGTCACCATGAAAGAGGCCATAAAACGGGCCAACATCGATCCGGCCATCATTGACGATGTCCGTTACGGCACCTGTGTGGAGCACCACGATACCCTCAATACCACCCGTGTGGCAGCGCTCATGGCCGGCATCCCCGATTCCGTTCCCGCCGTCACCATCAACCGGGTCTGCATTTCCGGCATGGAAGCAGTGCTCTCGGGCATGGCCATGATACAGGCGGGTATGGCCGATGTGATCCTGGCCGGCGGGGTCGAGCACATGTCAGGGGTTCCCTACACCGTGCCCAAGGCCCGCTGGGGCTGTCGTCTCCAGGACACCCAGTTCGTGGATGCCATGATCCACGCCCTGCATTGCGGCTCCCACATCATGCCGTTTGATGACACGACACCCCTGAATACCGAAGAAGCCCCGGCCTCCCATTTCATGGGAAAACCGTATATCATGGGCCATACCGCAGAATTTGTGGCCCAGCACCTCAACATCACCAGGGAGGAGATGGATGAATTGGCCCTGCGCTCCCACAACAATGCCGAGCGGGCCAACCAGGACGGTTCCTTTGCCGAGGAGATCGTCCCCGTGGAAGTGCCCCGAAGGAAGAAAGATCCCCTGATCTTTGACAGGGACGAACATTTCAGGCCGGGCATGACCATGGAAAAACTCAAGGCGCTGCCCCCGGCCTTTATTCCAAAAACCGGGAAAGTCACTGCGGGCAATGCCTCGGGCATCAATGACGGCGCCACCGGCATGGTGATCATGTCACGGGAGAAGGCTGAGGAACTGGGCCTGACCCCCATTGCAAAAATCAAGGCCACCGGCATGGGGGCCTGCCATCCAACCGTTATGGGGATCTCTCCGGTACCGGCGGTGAAGGATCTCATGGCCAGATCCGGTCTGGGAATCGATGATTTTGATCTCATCGAGGTGAATGAAGCCTTTGCCGCCCAGTACATCGGCTGCGAAAAAGAGCTGGGGCTCAACCGGGAGATCACCAACATCAACGGCTCGGGCATCGGCCTCGGCCATCCGGTGGGCTCCACCGGCGCCCGGATCATGACCACCCTGATCCACGGCATGAAAAAACAGGAAAAATCCCTGGGGCTTGCCACCCTCTGCGGCGGCGGAGGCGTGGCCATGGCATGCGCCCTGGAGATGATCTGATCCCCGATGAACCATTGGATCGGCTGCATCGTTTTCAGGTCAGGGCCATGGAAATTTTAAACTGTACCCGGCCAGGGCAGGCTTTTTTCTATGGCTCTTAAAGGCAGTTGGTGCAGCACAGCGCCAGGTTCTCATCCGGGCCGAGGGAGTATGTACTGTTGCCGCAGGAGCTGCACACCATTGGGTCCATCTTTTTTGTCACAGGGTTGTAGATTATGGAGATATCCTTTTTCTGCCGGCCCGAAGCCAGGGAGACAAGAACCTTGACACAGGGGGTGGTTATGGCCAGGG
>DATFJZ010000187.1:0-9956 GCA_035268945.1 Desulfobacteraceae bacterium
TCGCAAATCATCCAGGATTTGCTCCGAGGTGAGCGGCAGCTATTGTCAGCATCCGTGCTGATAGCTACCGCTCAAAACCGGGAAAGGGAGCACCTCTGGCAGCGGCCTGGCGCTGTCGAGTTTCATTCTTCGTTGTGTCCGTTAGGACATGTGGTTTTATATGAAAGTGTTAAATTTTTTTCAGCGTTTCAAGAACAGAATCAGGCATGGTAAAGGAGTGCTCCTCTCCCGGGAACACCTGGCTGATGACTTCGTCCTTGTACGCTTTGACAGCATCCAGGATCACCGGCCTGATGTTTGTGTACTGCTTGACAAACTTTGGCACAAACCTGTCAAACAGGCCAATCATGTCATGGGTGACAAGAACCTGCCCGTCGACATCCTTTCCTGCCCCGATGCCGATCACGGGAACGGTGACCGCCTGGGCAACAATTTTGGCAAGGGGGGCTGGAACGGCCTCGATGATGATGGAAAAGACACCGGCCTCTTCAAGGGCCCTGGCATCGTCTATAATGGCCCTGGCAGCCACAGCATCCCTGCCCTGAATTTTTAAGCCGCCAAGGGCGCCGGCGGTTTGGGGAGTGAGCCCGATATGGCCCTGGACCGGTATCCCGGCCTTTACAATGGCAGAAACAGTGGGTGCGAAATCCACACCGCCTTCAAGCTTGACCACATCGCATCCCCCCTCCTTGACCAGTCGGCCGGCATTGACGATGGCTTCACGGATGGAGGTGTTGTAGCTCATGAACGGCATGTCACCAACCACCATGGGGGTTTTACAACCCCTTACCACGGCCTTGATGTGGTGGATCATGTCCTCCATGGTAACTTCCACAGTGCTGTCAAGGCCAAGAACCACCACGCCCAGAGAATCTCCCACAAGAACTGAATCCACCCCGGCCTCATGGGCAATCAGGCCCAGGGGATAATCATAGGCCGTCACCATGGTAATTTTCCGATTGTCTGTTTTTGCCTGCTTGATATCCTGTGGTGTCATTTTACCGGTTTCCATCATTCTCTCCTGCTGTTAACTCACCCCACTGAAACGCGCTCGTTTCCGCCTCGGAAAAAAACGGCCTGCAGAGGCTGACGGGTTAAAATTAGTGTTCAAAAAACAAATTATTTATAGTTGTTCTGGAGGGTTTCAACCAGGGCTGTCAGTGTCTGATTCACAGGAACAGGAATGTTTTTTTCCGCTGCCAGCCTGACAACAGCACCGTTTATGGCATCGATTTCGGTTTGCCGTCCATGGTCCACATCCTGCCCCATGGAGGAACGATTAAATCCCGTTGCCTTGGCAACGGTAAACACCTGTTCTGCAATGTTGCTGGAAAAGGTTATACCCTGGGCACTGGCTACCTCGCACGCTTCGCTGACAGCTGCCCGCACCAGTGCCCGTGTCGAGGCGAGATCAAAGATACCGCCGTTCTTTATTCCTGTCAGAGCAGTGACCGCATTGATGCCGACATTGATCATCAGCTTTTTCCAGATAATTTCGTGGATATCCTCGGCGATGGTGGTGTCAATGCCGGAACCGCAGAAGAGGTCCTCTATCTTTTTCAGATCATAGGAACTGTTCTTTGACCAGAGTCCGATCAGTGTGGGGCCGGCTCCTGCATGGCGGATCAGTCCAGGGCCGAGGATGGTGGCCCCGTAGGAGGTGGTGCCGGTAATCACCCTGCCGGGATCGACAAACCTTGCAATGGTATCGGCATTGCCCATTCCGTTTTGAATGGTCAAAACCATCCCGGACTCCTTCAAACAGGTCAATGCCTGCACAGCAGCTTCTCCGGTCTGGGAGGACTTGACAAAAATAATTACCAGGTCCGATTTCGGGGCATCGTGGGTGCTGGTTGACGCTTTTATCCCTATCCGTTCGGTTTTTCCATTGTGCTCTATCCCAATTCCTCTTTCGTTGATCGCATTGACATGCTCTTTCCAGATATCTGCAAAAAAAACCGTATTGCCGGATTTGGCAAGCATTGATCCGAAAAGGCTGCCCATGGCGCCGGCAACAACAATTGTAATATCCATAACCTGTCCCTGTATTTTCTGTATTTTTTTTATATGAAACTCCGTCCAAAACACTGGAATGATTAGAGTTTCAATTTTCGTTGTGACCGGTTCGATGACCATGCTCCGGCCATGCCGGTTATATTTCCTGCTGTTCGTTCAAAAAAGGGTTGATGCTCACCTTCGGATGATCAAATCTGCCAGCCACATTGTAATTGGAGAATAAAAGGTAATGATCAAAAGATCAACAATTAAAATCAGCAGAAACGGAAGAATTCGTCTGCTGATGGCGGCAATACTGTCATTGGAGATGGAAGAGGAGACAATGAGGCAGATGCCCATGGGCGGGGTGAGCATGCCAATGGCCAGGTTGGTAACCACAATGACACCCAGCTGGATAAGGTCGATGCCAAGGGAAGGAAGCATGGCCGTTATCATGGGCACCAGCAGGATCAGGGCGGCGGTGGTTTCAACAAAGGTGCCGGCAATCACCAGTACCAGGTTGATGATGAGCAGCAGGATCACTGGATTGCTGGACAGTCCAAGCAGGTTTGCCGCAAGGGCTGACGGAATATCCTCGATGGCTGCAATCCAGCTGAACACCGAGGCCGTGGCAATGATAAACATCACAATGGCCGATGTTACAGCGCCGTTGATAAAAAGGGGGCCAAGGTCTCTGATTTTAATCTTCCGGTAGACAAAGATGCCGACCATCAGGGCATACACCACCGCAACGGCGGCTGATTCCGTGGCAGTAAACACCCCGAACAATATCCCCCCGAGGATGATCACCGGCGCCCCCATGGCAAGCAGAGCCCTCTGAAAGGTCAGCCACACTTCCCCGATGGAGAACCGTTTTGTGGCAGCGTACCCCTTCTGCCAGGAGATGAATGTGGCCGTAGCAATGAGGGAAACACCGATCATGATCCCCGGCAGAATACCAGCGGCAAAGAGGCGACCAATGGAGGCACCTGTGAGGAACCCGAAGATGATCATGGGGATGGAGGGTGGGATAATCACCCCGATGGATCCCCCGGATGCCTGAACGGCAGCGGCAAAGTCCGATTCATACCCGGATTTTTTCATGGCCGGGATCATCACCGTTCCAACGGCAGCGGCATCGGCGGCGGCCGAGCCGGAAATCCCGGCAAAAAACATGGCGGAAACAATGGTAACGGCGGCAAGGCCGCCGGGGAGCCAGCCCACCAGGGCATTGGCAAAATCGATGATCCGCCGGCTGATGCCCCCGGCTTCCATGACGGTGCCGGTGAACATGAACAGGGGCACCGCCATGAGGTGAAAGGAATTGGTGCCCCCGTACATGCGCTGGACCACCATCATGGGGCTGAAATCCCCCTGGACAAAGATGGCAGCGATGGAGGCAGCGCCGATGGCAATGGCAATGGGGGCGTTGATCGCGAAGAGAAAAACAAGGGAGACGAGCAATACTTCAGTGGTCATGGGGAGCTCGTTTCAGCAGGTGTAAAAGAAAAGAGACGGCATGGACCATGAAAATGGCACCGCTGACGGGGATGACAGCCAGAACCACCCATTTGGGTAACTGAAGAGCGGGGAAGATCTGCATTCGGACAAACCAGGCAAACTGGATTCCGTAAATGATCATGACAGCAAACAACACCATGGAGGCGGCAGACGAAATCACCAGTGCCGTTTTTTTCTGCACCGGCGAGAGTTTGTCGAAAACAAAATCCACCCCGGGATGGACCTTCCGGTAATAGGCCGAGGTGGCCCCGAGAAAGGTCAGCCACACCAGGAGAAACCTGGCCAGCTCCTCGGACCAGAACAGGGAATGGTTCATCACATACCGGAAAAACACCTGCACGGCAACCACCAGGGTCATGGTCAGCCCCATGCCGCAGAGCAGGCGTTCTATCCAGAGGTTTATCAGAAAACTTGCCTTTGCAATCATGGAAAAGCCCTATTGCACCGCTTCCAGGATCTTCAGCAGCAGGCCCTTAACCCTCTTGTCCTGGTAAAGGTCCATCTCTTTCAGGCCGGCAACCTTTGCCCGGAAGGCGTCAATGTCCGGATGCTCAACAATCTCCATCCCCTTCTCCCTGAGCAGCTCCAGGCGCCGGGCATTCTGGGACCGGTTCTCTCCTCTCTGGTACACCGCCGCATCATGCATGGCGGTTTTCACCATCTCCTGGTGCCCCTTGTCAAGGGTGTTCCACCAGTTCAGCGAGGCAACATCGATGTGGTAGGAGTAAACATGCCGGGAAAGGGTCATATATTTCTGAATTTCATAGAACTTGTACACTTCCATGACCCACAGGGGATTTTCCTGGCCGTCAATGACCCCCTGTTCAAGCTCTGTATAGATGGGCCAGGGCATGGGGGTGGGGTTTGCCCCCAGGGCCCTCCAGATCGCCTTGTGAATGGCAGAGGCCATGACCCGGATCTTCAAGCCGGCAATATCCTCGGGGCTTTTCACCGGCCGCCTGCTGTTGGTTAAATTTCGAAACCCGTTTTCAGAAAAGCTCAGTCCCTTGAATCCAGATGTTTCAAGGCTCTTGAGGATTTCAGTCCCCAGGGGGCCGTCAAGGATTCTATCGGCCTGGGAATAGTCCTTGAACAGAAATGGATAGTTGACAACCCGCGTAACAGGATCAAAGGTGTCAAAAGGGCCGCCTGTGACAATGGCCATCTGGATGGTGTTCATCTGCACCTGCTGGAGAATCTCTGTTTCATTGCCAAGGGATGCCGAATGAAAAATCTTGACGGTGAACTCCCCGCCGGAGCGTTGTTCAATGAGCTCCTTGAACTTTTCAGCGGCAATGTTCTGGGCGCTGCCGGGCTTGGTGACCAGCCCGAGTTTGATTTGTGTTCCGGCCAAGGCGGTGCCGGCAAGAAAGAGAACAGCACAGACCAGTGCCATGGCAATGAGTCGTTTCATGAAAGACCTCCGGGAAATAAGGATTGTGGATGATAAGTTCTATAATGGTAAAATTAGTAAAATAATGGAGAGATGTCAACATTGAAATATCGGGATTGATCAGAACCCTGGCCGAATTCTCTGGTTAGTGGTCCAACGGGGTCAAGACCGACTTATCATTGTCCCTGATCCAGGAAAAACGGCGTCGGGCCTTTGTGCTTGTCTCCTGTGGTTCAAGTCGTGTGACCGACCGGCACTGGAGAATGCACTTTTTGAAGGCAAAAGGACCTCTCTTGAAGGAGACGACCCCGGTTTTTTACATCAAATACCCTTGTATTCAAGTCACTTATCGGTGCCAATCCCCTGATATATGGACATTAGACTGGAAAGATGCTATGGTTCACACCTTCATGCGGGCTGGAAAAATTATAAGGAAAGAAACGCCGTGCCATTGACAAGTTTTGAGATGATCCATGGGTCAAATGTGAATTTTTCAATTCCAGACACCTCTGACGTTATTCAAAGAGAGCGCCTTTTTGCCCTTTTCAACGACAACAGCCAAAAAAGAATCGCCCTTGTCCTCGGTCAGGCAGCCCAGGGCAAGTCCACCCTGGTTGCCTCCTACCTGAAAACCGTCCAGGGGCCAACGGTATGGCTCCACCTGGGCAATGAGAACTCAGACCACACCAACCTGTTTCACCTGCTCCTCAACGCCTTTCATCAGCTACAGAACAGGAATCTCTTCCATACCACGGGCTACCCCCAGGTGACCCTTGGGACCCGCCAGGACATTGTCCGGCAACAGGAGATTCTCTTTACCCTCTTTTCCCAGGCCGGCACAGCAATGACCATTGTGATGGACGATCTCGAGGCCCTTGCCGTCAATGCCTCGGCCTTTGATCTTATCCAGGGCATCATGGAGGAGATACCGTCCAACATCCGGCTCTTTCTGCTATCACGAAAAATGCCCCCCCTGAGTGTTCAAAGGCTCAAAATCAAAAACAAACTTCTCATCGTTGAAAACCGGGAGCTGGCCTTTACCCTGGACGAATCCGAGGCCTTTTTCGCCGGCAGCATTCCCCCTGACCAGGTCCGAAAAATCCATGCCGTCACCGACGGATGGGCCGGGGGACTTACCCTGATCAATGAATCCTTGAGGCGAGATCCCCATTTTAAAGACCTTCCCCAGCAGCTCTCCTGGGACACCATCGATTTTTTTTCCGAAGAGATCTTTTCAAATCAGCAGGAGCATATCAAGGAGTTCCTTGTCACGGCATCGTTTTTTGACACCATTGACCCCGAAGTTATCCAACAGTTCTCAACCATTTCAGACCCCCTTGCCATCCTTGCCGAGCTTGAAAGGAGAAATATTTTCATTCAAAGGGTGGAACAGAAAGAGACCGGACCGGTGTTTCGATTCAACAGGTTGTTTAAAGACTTCCTTGAAAACCTGCTGACGGCCCAAAAAAGTGACGGGGAGATGAAACAGCTCTGCTGCAGGGCCGGGGAAATTTTCCACAAAAAAGAGGATTATCAGGCCGCCATCAAGTACTTTACCAGGGGCGAAGCCTTTGAACGGGCCGCCGGGCTGGTAAAAAAGATCGGCACGGACATGGTGATCAAGGGACGGTTTGCCGATCTTTACAACTGGATCGATGCCCTGCCCGAGCAGATCACCTGGCAGGACCCCTGGCTGATCTACTACCTCACCATGACACGGCGTATTACCGGCGGCAGGCAGAACATCAAGGATTTTTCAACGGCCCTGGTCCTGTTCAAAGAGAATTGCGATACCAGGGGGACCATGCTCTGCCTTGCCCATCTCATCGAGGCGGCGGTGTTTCTCCAGCGCTCTTCCCGTGAGATCACCGGGTGGATACACCAGGCCGAAGCACTGCTCGTTTCGGTCAGCGGAGAGTCCATGTTCACCTACGCCAGGGCAGTGCTGTGGCAGCACATGGGATTTGGTCTCATTGCCGGCACCAACGAAGCAATAAAAGGCATTTCAGCCTGCAAAAACGCCTGTATCCTCGGCGAAAAGATCAAAAACAGCGACCTTCAGCTCAACGCCACCATTGTCTCGATTCTGGGACATGTCTTTGTCTGTGATTTTGAACAGGCCGATCAGGCCCTGCACACCATCCGTAACCTGACCAGGGAGGGGGTCCACCCCGAATACCGGGCGTTGAAAAACCTTGTCAACATACAGCTGCAGCTGAAAAAGGGAGAACTTGACAAGACAGAACAGCTGCTCAAGCTCTCGGAAAAGGACATTGAAACCTTTGGGCTTGTTTTTCTCTATCCGGGCTTTATCGAGGCAAAGGCCATGTTCTTCGTCTACACTAAGGATTACCCGTCGGCCCTGCAGTCCGCCGATCACCTCTCTGACATCTCCATCCTGGCAGGAAACAGCTTCTATTCCGGCATCAGCCGGCGCATCAGGGGAACGGTCTTTTACCACCAGGGCGATTTTTCCAGGGCAAAACAGGAGACGGAAAAGGCCCTGGAGGTGTTGAAAAAAGACCCCAGGGGGGGAATGCCCCTTTTTCTTGCCAAAACACTGCTGGGCCTGATTCTGCTCAACCAGGAAGAACTGACACAGGCCGAAAATGAGCTCAACGACGCGATTGACTATTTTACACGGTTTTCCTCTCCCCTGTCCCTTGTTGAAACCTCGGCCGCACTGGGCCTTGTCATGTGGCACAGCCACAGGGAAAACAGTGCCGCAGACCACATTACCCGGTCCATGGCCACGGCGGAAACCGAAGGGTACGATCACTTCATTGTCATGTCCCCCAGGGACTTTACCCGGTGCCTGCTGTTAAAAGCCCTCTTTGACGACAAACACCCATCCCCTTTCACAACGGAACTGATCTCGACAACATATGCAGATCATGCGGGAAAGGAGATCGAAGAACTGGTCGCACTTCCCTTTATAACCAAACGAAGACAACAGAAAAACCTTTTAAAACAACTTTTCTGCTGTTCCCTGCCCCGGCTGAGAATCACCACCTTTGGCGACTTCAGCGTACACAGGCAGGGGAAAAGATCCATGGAGGTAAACTGGCAGGGTTCCATGCCAAAACGCCTTTTAAAGGCCATTATCATCCACGGTAAAACCGATATTCCAAAGGAAGTGCTCATGGAGGCCCTGTGGCCCGAGTCCAGTGAAGAGTCGGGGGAGAAGAAGTTCAAGATCAACCTTTACCGCCTGAGAAAATCCCTGGAGCCCCATGCCAAAAAGGCCCTGGGGTATGCCTATGTCACCCTGGAAAACGGGTTTGTCTCCCTGGATCCCCACCTGGTCTCCCTGGATGTCGATGATTTCCTCGGATTTTATGCCAGAGGAGAGGAGAACAGGAAAAACAACAGTATTGACAAGGCCCTGTCCTCTTACAGAAGAGCAGAAACTCTGTACCAGGGGGATTTTCTGGCCGAGGAACCCTACATCGACTGGGTCGCCAGCAAACGATATGATTTAAAGATGACCTTCCTCGATATGCTCCAGACCCAGGCAAAGCTCTATTCTCAAAAGCAGGAAAAAAAGAAGGCCGTTGCCTGTCTGAAAAAAGCCGTTCAGACCGATCCTCTCCTGGAACCCGCTTACCAGGAGCTGATGATTCTCTATTCCGAGCTTGGAAGGTACAACACCGCCCTTCGGGTCTTTACCCACTGCAAAGAGACCATTCAACGAGAAATCGGAACGGACCCCGACAGAAAGACCCTGGATATCCACCATAACATCCAGCAGATGAAAAAGTAGGTCAAATCCCTTCCGGTTGCAGGGCACAAACCAGCACATCTGCGTCTATTGTAACTTTTGCGTAACCTTGCCGTGGTAAACCGCTTCATACCATTGTTTTGTCAGGGAGAGGCAATCGTGCCAGGTCCCTGACAGGAAATTGAAGATGATATGAAATATAAGGAGCCGATTTATGGAAGTAACCCGACGGAAATTCATGAAAATTTCCAGCGCCACTGCTGCCGGGCTTGCCGTGTCAAGCCTTGGCTTTGACCTGAACAAGGCCCAGGCCCATACCCAGATGCTCAAGACCAAGTACGCCAGAGAGACAACCACGGTATGCTGCTATTGCGCCGTTGGCTGCGGAGCCATCGTCCACACCAGCAAAAAGGGGGACGGCCGGGTCATGAACGTGGAAGGTGATCCCGATCATGTGATCAACCGGGGTGCCCTATGTCCCAAGGGCGCGGCCATTGGCCAGCTGACGGAAAATGAAAACCGACTGACAGAACCCATGTACCGGGCCCCCTACTCCAGGGAGTGGAAAAAGGTCTCCTGGGACTTTGCCCTCAAATCCATTGCCAAACGAACCAAAGAGACACGGGACAAGGGGTTTACCCATAAAAACGACAAGGGAGAAGTGGTCAACCGGGTTACCAACATCGCCTCGGTGGGGTCTGCCGCCATGGACAACGAAGAGTGCTGGCTCTACCAGGCCCTGATGCGCTCCCTGGGTCTTGTCTACATCGAACACCAGGCGCGCATCTGACACAGCGCTACCGTATCGGCTCTGGCAGAGTCGTTTGGACGTGGTGCAATGACCAACCACTGGATCGATATCAAGAACAGCGACTGCATCCTCATCATGGGAAGCAACGCTGCTGAAAACCATCCCCTCTCGTTTAAATATGTCCTGGAAGCCCAGCAGAAAGGGGCCAGTCTGATCAGCGTGGACCCGAGGTTCACAAGGACCTCGTCAAAGGCGGACCTCTACGCGCCCCTGCGGTCCGGAACGGACATCGCCGTTCTCGGCGGCATGATCAAGTATATCCTCGACAACGAGCTTTTCAACGAGGAATACGTTGATGAGTACACCAATGCCTCGTTCCTGGTGAACAAGGATTTCGATTTTGACGACGGCAAGTTCTCGGGACTGGATTCCGAAACCAAAACCTACAACCGCTCCACCTGGGGATTCCAGATGGACAAAAACGGCGTCCCCAAAAGGGACAACACCCTCAGGGACCGGAATTCAGTTTTTCATTTGCTGAAAAAGCACTACAAGCAGTACGACACAAAAACCGT
>DATFJZ010000188.1:0-6094 GCA_035268945.1 Desulfobacteraceae bacterium
GTCGATTTGTCAATTTTTTTATCCCCGGGCACCGGGAGATTCACATGTGCCCCGTAGGGGTCAGGTTTCCTCTATTGACCAAACTGACGCTGTTTGATATCATACCTTCTGATTGTCAACAAGACCCCTTATGAGCCATGGATGGTGACGCATGCCGTACACAGCCATTGCAGCAAGGTTACAGCGCCGCCATGTACTTAGGGCCATTTAAAATTTCCATGACCCTTAAACCCCAGTGGGAAACAGGACTATGAAAGCTTTACTATCACTTGAGGACGGCAGGACATTCCCCTGCAGGAGTTTTACCGGCGCTGGAGAGGCGTCGGGAGAAGTTGTCTTTAACACCAGCATGACCGGATACCAGGAAATTCTCACAGACCCCTCCTATCATGGACAGATGGTAACGCTGACCTACCCCATGATCGGAAATTACGGTGTCTGTCCCGAGGATGAAGAGTCTGACAAAATCCAGGCAGAGGCCCTTATTGTCAGGGAGTATGTCGACTTTCCAAGCAATTTCCGATCCACCGGCACCCTGGCTGATTACCTTAAAAAAGCAGGGGTCCTCGGTGTGGAAGACCTTGACACCAGAGCCCTGACAAGGCATATCCGGGACAGGGGCGCCATGCGGGCGATGATTTCAACCTTGGACCTGGACCCGGTCTCCCTTTCTAAAAAGGCAAAACAGCTCTCCCCCATGGAGGGGAGTGATCTTGTACAGGCAGTGACCACAAAGACCCCCTATTTCTGGCGGAAAAACAGACCTTCCTATGTTGCGGTGGATACGGTCATGGACCCGTCGGTATGGACACGGCGAAAAGAGAGCCATGCCGTTGTGGCCCTGGACTACGGCATCAAGTACAATATCATCCGCTGCCTTGAAGCGGCGGGGTGTGAAGTGCTCGTGCTGCCGGCTTCCACGGATGCCGCCGCCATCAGACGACTGGCACCCGACGGGGTCTTTCTATCCAACGGCCCGGGCGATCCGGAACCGATCACCTATGCCGTGGAGACCATCAGAGAAATCCTGGGAGAATACCCGATTTTCGGCATCTGCCTTGGCACGCAGCTTCTCGGGCTTGCCATGGGCGCAAAAACCCACAAGATCAAATTCGGCCACAGGGGGGGGAACCAGCCGGTCAAGGATCTTTCAACGGGCAACGTCGAGATCACCTCCCAGAACCACGGGTTTGCCGTGGATCTGAATTCCCTTGAGCAGAGGGGAATCGAGATGACCCACATCAACCTCAACGAGGCCTCTGTTGAAGGCCTTCGAGATAACAAGGCTGCCGCCTTTGCCGTGCAGTACCATCCCGAGGCATCGCCAGGACCCCACGACGCGTCCTACCTCTTCACCCGGTTTGCATCAATGATGGGCAGCCAGCCCCGGCACAACAACACCTAATGGATGGACACCTATGCCAAAACGTACAGATATAAACAAGATTCTCATCATCGGGGCAGGCCCCATCATCATCTCCCAGGCCTGTGAGTTCGACTATTCAGGAACCCAGGCGTGCAAGGCCCTAAAGGAAGAAGGATACGAGGTGGTTCTGGTCAACTCCAACCCTGCCACCATCATGACAGATCCGGAAACCGCTGACAAGACCTACATCGAACCGGTAACCCCGGAAGCCGTTGCCAAAATCATCGAAAAGGAGAGACCCGATGCCCTGCTGCCCACCCTGGGGGGGCAGACCGGTCTCAACACCGCTGTTGAGGTGGCAAAGATGGGGGTGCTGGACAAGTACAATGTGGAGATGATCGGCGCGTCGGATGAAGCCATTAAAAAAGCCGAGGACAGGGAGCTGTTCCGGGACGCCATGAACCGCATCAACCTGAGAATTCCCAGGAGCGGTTTTGCCCACACCATGAACGAGGTGGAGGCCATTTCCCATGAGATCGGGTTTCCCATCATTGTCAGGCCCAGCTTCACCCTGGGGGGCACCGGCGGCGGCGTGGCGTACAACGGAGAGGAGCTGGCCCTGCTTGCCAAGTCCGGCCTGGACGCCAGCTTTATCACCCAGGTGATGCTGGAAGAGTCCGTGCTGGGCTGGAAAGAGTACGAGCTGGAAGTGATGCGGGACTGTGCCGGCAATGTGGTGATCATCTGCTCCATTGAAAACATCGATGCCATGGGGGTCCACACCGGGGACAGCCTCACCGTGGCCCCGGCCCAGACCCTTTCTGACAAGGAGTACCAGAAGCTGAGGGACGCCTCCATCGCCATCATGAACGAAATCGGCGTGGACACGGGGGGTTCCAATGTCCAGTTTGCCGTGAACCCCGAAAACGGGGAGATGATCATCGTGGAGATGAATCCCCGGGTCTCCCGGAGCTCTGCCCTGGCATCCAAGGCCACGGGCTTTCCCATTGCCAAGATCGCCGCCAAGCTGGCCGTGGGCTTTACCCTGGACGAAATCCCCAACGACATCACCGGCGAGACCCTGGCCTGCTTTGAACCCTCCATTGATTACTGCGTGGTGAAGATCCCCCGGTGGACCTTTGAAAAGTTCCCCGAAACCGATGATGTTCTGACAACGGCCATGAAATCCGTTGGCGAGACCATGTCCATTGGCAGAACCTTTAAGGAAGCACTGCAGAAGGGGCTGCGCTCCCTGGAGATCAACCGTTTCGGCCTGGGTGCCGACGGCAGGGACCTTCCCGAAAGCCGGATCTCCAAAACCGACCTGGAATACAAGCTGACAACCCCCAACTCCCAGCGGATCTTCTATCTGCGGTATGCGGTTTTAAACGGCATGGCCATCGAGACCATCCACGAGCTCACCGGCATTGACCCCTGGTTTCTCTGGCAGATCAAACAGATCGTGGAATTTGAAAAGGAGATCCGCTTTGCCGGGGAGAACCTCTCCCGGGAGATGCTGGAAAAGGCCAAGCGGTGGGGATTCTCCGACACCCAGATCGCCTTTCTCACCGACCAGGCCGAGCAGGCCGTCGAAAAGAGACGGAAAAAACTCGGTGTGGTGCCGGTTTACAAGCTGGTGGACACCTGTGCCGCCGAATTCAGGGCGGTGACCCCCTACTACTACTCCACCTATGAGAAAGAGTGCGAGGCAAGGGTTTCTGACACCGAAAAGGTGATCATCCTCGGCGGCGGTCCCAACCGGATCGGCCAGGGCATCGAGTTTGACTACTGCTGCGTCCACGCCTCCTTTGCCCTGCGGGAAGAGGGGGTGGAGAGCATCATGGTCAATTCCAACCCCGAGACGGTGAGCACCGATTATGACACCTCGGACAAACTCTACTTCGAACCGCTGACCCGGGAGGATGTGCTGCACATCGTTGAAAAGGAAAAACCCTCCGGGGTGATTGTTCAGTTTGGCGGCCAGACCCCCTTAAACCTTGCCACAGAGCTTGAAAAAGCAGGGGTCCCCATCATCGGAACGCCCCCGGCCAGCATTGACAAGGCCGAGGACAGGGATCTGTTCCAGGCCATGCTGAAAAAGCTGGCCATTGCCCAGCCGGCCAACGGCATTGCCACCAGCTTTCCCGAGGCGGAAAAAATAGCCCGGGATATCGGCTACCCGGTCATGGTACGCCCCTCCTTTGTCCTCGGAGGAAGGGCCATGAAGATCGTGTATGACAAAAAAGACCTCAAGGAGTTTTTTGACCTTGCCGTTTCCGCTTCGCCGGACCATCCCGTGCTCATCGACCAGTTCCTGGAAGACGCCTTTGAGCTGGATGTGGATGCCGTGTCCGACGGAGAGACCACCATCATCGGCGGAATGATGGAACACATCGAAGAGGCCGGCATCCATTCCGGGGATTCGGCCTGTGTGCTGCCCCCCTATTCCAGCTCGAAAAAGCACATTGACGAGATGACCCGGGCGGCCCAGGCCCTGGCAAAAGAACTCGGGGTAAAGGGGCTGATGAACATCCAGTTCGGCATCATGGACGACAAGGTGTATGTCATCGAGGTGAATCCCAGGGCATCAAGGACCGTCCCCTTTGTCAGCAAGGCCACCGGCGTTCCCCTGGCCAAGATCGCCACCAAGGTGATGCTGGGGAAAACCCTTGCCGAGCTTGGCCTCACCGAGCAGGTGATCCCCGGCTACTTTTCGGTGAAAGAGGCTGTCATGCCCTTTGACCGGTTTGCCAAGGTGGATCCTGTTCTCGGCCCGGAGATGAAATCCACCGGCGAAGTCATGGGCATCGATACCGACCTCGGGGCCGCCGTGGCCAAGGCCCAGCTGGGAGCCGGCCAGAACCTCCCCGTTTCCGGGACGGTGTTCATCAGTGTCCAGGACAGTGACAAGCAGGCGGCCCTGCCCGTTGCCATGGATTTCCACACCATGGGGTTCACCATCATGGCAACCAGGGGAACCGCCTCGTTTCTCCAGGAAAACGGCATTCCGGCGCGGTTCGTCAAAAAGGTCTCCACCGGCCGGCCCAATGTGGTGGATGCCGTTAAAAACAGCGAGATCCAGCTGATCCTCAACACCGGGGCCAGCAGCCAGACCCAGAAAGACGGGTTTGCCATCCGCCGGGCCGCCATCCAGTTCAAGATCCCCTATGCCACCACCACCGACGGCACAAAGGCCATCTGCAAGGCGATCCAGGCATTGAACCACGAGCAGCTCACCGTCAAAGCCCTCCAGGAGTACCACGCTTCCATCTAACACTGGCGGAAAAAACCCGTTTACCCATGGGGGAGGCAATCCTCCCCCCTTTCACTGCGTTTATGAAAATCCACGGAGCAGACCATGCAGAAAAAAACAGTGGCCTTTTCAAAAGACTCTTCCAATCTTTTCTTCCACATCCTTACCCGGTGCAACCTCGCCTGCTCCCACTGCTATATCAACAGGGAACAGCACGGGGAGAACACCCTGGACATTGCCACCATCAAGCAGTGGCTGGCCCTCTTTGCCGGCAGAAATCAAACAGGGGATTCCCCGGAAAAAGAGGCCGGGGATGATTACGGATCAGGCCTGGAGAGCGGCGCCATGAACGTCGTCTTCCTCGGCGGCGAACCGACCCTTCACAAGGACCTTGCCCTGGCGGTGAAAGAAGCCCGAAGGCTGGGATTCAAATCCATCACCATCGATACCAACGGGTACCTCTTCCATGACATCCTCGACCGGGTCACTCCGGATGAGGTGGATTTCATCAGCTTCTCCCTGGACGGTGCAACAAAAAAGACCAACGATGCCATCCGGGGAGAGGGGTGCTACCAAACCTGCCTTAAGGGGATAAAAGAGGCCGTTGCAAAGGGTTTTGACACCTCCATGATCTACACGGTGAGCCAGGCCAACCTTGGTGAACTTGAGATGATGCCGGAACTTGTCAGCAAACTAGGCATCCAACGGTTTTTCATCCAGGTGATCGGCATCCGGGGAGAATCGGTAGAGGAAGGGGACGGTCTCCAGGTGTCCAGGGAAAACTGGCTTGACATCGTACCGGCGGTGGCTGAAGAGATCGCCGCCTCGGGCATCATTGTCACCTACCCAAAGGTGTTCCTGGACGGGGAAGAGCCCTTCCAGTGCGCCGGCACTGTGGCGGACAACTATTTTGTTTTCCCCAATGCCAGGGTGTACCGCTGCCCTGTGTGTGAGGATTATCCCCTGCACAGCCTTGAAATCCAGGAGAACAGGCTTGTGAAAACGGGCAGGGTCAACGAAGCTGACCTTTTCAATTTAACCATTCCCGAGGGATGTGTGATGAACAAGCTTGTTCAGCCGGGAAACCTGGCCTACCATGATGACAACACCCCCAAACACAGGATTGCCTGCTGCATGCTCAAGCAGGAGGTCAGGCAGATCACTTAATCACTTAATCACTGAGTACTGATTACTGATTACTGATTACTGATTCAAGCATCGGCGGTTTTTTTAAAGGTAGCCGCCAGGCTTGCCGTTGTGTAGGCACCAAAGAAGATCGCAGAGACGATGGAAAACCAGAGAGGTGGGTTACTCTTGTCATAGCCCAGGAGCACCACAAAGGTGCCTGCTCCCCATACCGCCCCCATGACCAGGGTCGGCTTCTGGAAAAATTTTGTCCTGGAAGGGTAGAGGTACTTCACCGGGACAAACACCAGTGCGGCACAGATAAAAATAATCAAAAATCCTGTAAAGGG
>DATFJZ010000189.1:0-4942 GCA_035268945.1 Desulfobacteraceae bacterium
ATAAGGGGTTCAGCCTTTTTGTCAGCAAATCGCTGCCATGAAACCTGCCAGGATAAAGTGGGATTCGACAATGAATTCGAGCCGTGCATTGGATCGGATATTCCCCTTTTCACTGCGATGAATATAGTAGAGCATGAAAACGGGCACCAGTGCAATGAAAAAAGCACATCTCTCAACCATTCCGGTTCCTGCAGCGGTAACAAGAATGACCGAGAGCAGCACCAGTAAAATTTTTATCAGTTTTACGCTGTTCTTTTCACCGAGGAGTAACGGCAGGGTTTCCTTGCCGGTTATCTTGTCCCCCTGCATCTCCAGAACATCGAAAAAGGCCGTTCTGGCAAAGACCAGGCCCGAGCAGAACACCAGGCAGAGCAGCAGCGATACGCTTCCCCGGCCTGAAATACCTGGAAGGATGGTGGTGACGATTCCCCAGGCCGCAGCGATGAGAAGGGTCTTTGATCCGGGGATATCCTTTATCCGTTTTATCCGGTTACCGGTGACAGCTCCCGGGAGGATTTTCAGGTTGTACGACAGCCCCAGGACACTCATGACCATGAGCACAATAAAGGTAACTCTGTTAAACTGGAACGCCATGAAAAGACCGGCGGCACCGCTGACAGCTGCCAGAATTGCGAGCAGGGGCTTTTTCTGCTCATAAAACAACGCCCGGCCGGGGTTGTTGTACCGATCGGATTTGATGGTGAAAATATTGTTGATGATCTGCATGGACAAGATGTACAGCATGGCGATAAAGGCGTGGCCGATGTTGTGATCCAGGCCCTGGAGTCTGGAGGAAGCGTAGGTGAGACAACCGGCACCTGCCGACAACAGCAGGTTGGTTTTCAGCAGAAAGTCCCGCATGGGAAACAGGAGAGGTGAAGCAGCGCTTTTCTGCTTCTGGAGAAACTCTTCAATGGTCCGGTAGGTCTTGTTGATGATCCAGTTGGGCGTCGAGGCCCCTGCGGTGATGGCCACGGATTGGGCATCGTTGAGCTGTTCAAAGTCCAGCTCGTCTATGGTTTCGATGTGAAAGCCAGGCTTGCCCGTTTCCTTTGCTATCTGGGCCAGCCGTTTTGTGTTGCCGCTCTTCTTGCCGCCGATAACCACAATGGCATCGCTGTTTTCTGCAATGGTTCGAACTTCTGCCTGGCGTTTTTCCGTGGAGTCGCAGATGGTGTCAAACATCTGGTAGTGGCCCAGGTGCTTTCCTGCCCATTCCTTGATTTCGTTGTACAGGCGGGTGTCCTGGGTGGTCTGGGCCACCACCACGGCCCTGTCAAGCCGGGGCAGGGCCTGGAATGCCTCCAGGCTGGCTGCTGTATGGCCCCCTGCTGCCGCATATCCGAGAAGTCCTTTTACTTCGGGGTGATCTCTGTCGCCGATAATAACGGCAGCATACCCTTTTCGGGCATACTTTCCGATGATGGTCTGGACCCGGATGACCCTGGGGCATGTGGCATTGATGATGTGAAATCCGGCTCGTTTCAGTGACGCTTCATCCCGGGGCGGCACGCCGTGGGCACGTATGAGGATGGTCCCCTGGCCGTGTTCAGGGATGGCGGTGATACTTGGTATCCCTTTTTCTTCGAGCATTTCAAGGACCTGGGGATTGTGGATCAGGGGGCCAAAGGTGCAGATGGGTCCCTTCCGGCTGTTTGACGCATCCAGGACCATGTCGACGGCACGGCGGACTCCCATGCAGAATCCTGCCGTTTTTGCGATGGTTATTTTCATAAGGTGTTGTCGAACAGGGCAACAATACGGTCCAGCTCTTCGTCGTTGTCAAAGCTGATCATGAGTTTTCCTTTTTCTCCGATTTTCTGGATATTGACCTTGGAGCTGATTTTTTCCTCAAGGGTGGTGCAGATCTCTTTTATTCTTGTTTTCTCTTGGGGAAGGAGCGGTTCTTTTTTCTTTTCAGGCCGGGATTTGAGCTTCTGGATCAGCTGCTCCGTGGCCCTGACGGAAAGGGCTTTTTCCACGACGGTTTTCCAGGCCTTCAGTTGTTCATCTTCCGCACCGGCTCCGAGCAGAGCCCTGGCATGGCCCATGGAGATCTGGTTGGTTGCCAGGCTCTGTCGGATGGGCTCGGGCAGGGTGGTCAGCCGTACGAAATTGGCAATGGCAGATCTGCTTTTGCCGATTTTTTCGGCAACCATTGCCTGGGTGTATTGAAATTCACAGATCAGCCGGTGGTAGGCATGGGCCTCTTCCAGGGGGTTTAGGTTTTCCCGCTGGATGTTTTCGATGATGGAGACTTCCAGCATCTGTTCATCGGTAAGGCTTTTCAGGAGGGCGGGCACATGGGTGAAATCTGCCTTTACCGCAGCCTTAAGCCTTCGTTCACCGGCTATGAGCTCATAGGCATCCCCTTTTTTCCTCACCAGCAGTGGCTGGAGGATGCCCTGGTCAACAATGGACTCCTTGAGCCGATCCAGCTCCTCTTCGGAAAACGTGCTCCTCGGCTGATAAGGGTTTGGGGTGATGGTCTCCACCCGGCACATGAAAAAATCCCCGCCGGTTTCATCCATGGAATCAATGTCCGGTATCAGGGCTGAAATGCCCCTGCCAAGTCCTGTACGTCTTTTTTTCTTTGTCATTTTTCCAGAAGCTCCTTTGCAAGGGCCGTATAACTCTTGGCACCCTTTGAAGCGGCGTCGTAGGTAATCACCGGCATGCCGTAGCTGGGAGCTTCTCCAAGCCTGATATTCCTCGGTATTTTGGTTTGAAAAATCATTCCCTTGAAATAATTTTCTGCATCCTCAACCACCTGTCGGGCAAGGTTGGTTCTCTTGTCAAACATGGTCAGCAGTATTCCCTTGATTTTCAGTCCGGGATTGAGGGATCCCTTGATGCGTTTGATGGTGGCCAGGAGCTGTCCCAGTCCTTCCAGTGCAAAAAATTCGCTTTGAAGGGGGATCAAAACTGAATCAGCAGCGGTCAGGGCGTTGAGCGTTAAAAGGGATAGGGAGGGGGGGCAGTCGATGATAACATAGTCGTACCGGCCTTTGACATCAGAGAGGGTTTTTTTCAGCACCTCTTCCCTCTGTTTTTCATTCATCATCTCCACTTCAAACCCGATGAGCTCAACGTTGGAGGGCACCATCATCAGGTTGGTTATGCCGGTTTCCACGGTGATGTCACCCAGGCCGGCCCTTTGAATCAGGGCGTGGTAAAGGGAGTTTTCCAGGGATTCCTTGTCGATGCCTGCGGCAGAGGTGGCATTGGCCTGGGGATCACAATCCACCAGCAACGTCTTTTTGCCGGCAACGGCAAGGGCAGCTGAAAGGTTGACAGCGGTGGTTGTTTTCCCAACCCCGCCCTTTTGGTTGGATATACTGATAATTTGTGTCATAATGTCAAACTGATATCACACTTATCGATTTTGGGCAAATAAATCTTGAAGCCAAATGGCAAGTTCAACACTAATCAGCGGATTTGGCCGGTATTATGATCAAGCCCGATTCAACCAACAAGAGAGCTGTTATGAAAAAAACCAACGCACCGGACTCACCTGAAAATATCTGCCAGATCCTTGTCAGGGCAGGGCTGATTTCAAAAAATAAAGCAGGGGAGCTTCTTCGGCAGAGACAGGTGTTGAAAAAGGGGCTGGAGAAAAAGAAGAAGCAAAATAACGGCAAAACGGAGAACAGGGTCAGGGGTGAAACCGATGTCAGCTTTTTGGATGTGGTTGCCGCCATGAAGCTGAAACGGCTGGATGCCCCCCTGAAAATCATTGATGAGGATACTCTGTACGAGGCTGTTGCCAGGGGCTGGGGTTTTTCCTACCGAAAAATTGATCCCCTGGAGCTGGAGTTGAACCTGGTAACTCAAATTATACCACGAACCTTTGCCATGAAGCATCTGCTGCTTCCCCTGTGGATGGCGTCTGGACAACTTGTGGTTGCCACCCCTGACCCTTTTAACCACGAAGCCATCGATGACGTGCAGCGGGTGTCAAACCTCAAGGTTCAGCCGGTGGTCAGTTCGAAAACAGATATTGTCAAGCTCATCAATGAGTTTTTCGGGTTCAGACGTTCCATTACGGCGGCGGAAGACCAGTTTTCCGGCACATCCGTTGACCTTGGAAACCTGGAACAATACGTACAACTCACGTCTTCCGATGAACTGCCGGCAACGGACCAGCACATTGTCAATGCGGTGAACCATCTTTTCTCCTACGCCTTTGACCAGAGGGCAAGCGATATTCACATTGAACCCAAACGGGATACAAGTCTTGTCAGGATGCGCATCGACGGGATTCTTCATACGGTGTTCAAGCTTCCCAAAAAGGTTCATAACGCTGTGATCAGCAGGATAAAGACCCTGTCCCGGCTTGACATGGCAGAGAAGCGAAGGCCCCAGGACGGTAGAATCAAGACGGAAAAAGAGGCGGTTGAGGTTGAAATCCGGGTCTCCACCATTCCCGTTGCCTTTGGAGAAAAGATCGTTTTGAGGATAATGGATCCGGAGGTTCTGCTCCAGGATATCGACGGGCTGGGGTTGTCCAGCAGGGACATGGGAAAGTACAAGCGGCTCATCTCCATGCCCCACGGTATCCTCCTTGTAACAGGTCCCACGGGAAGCGGCAAGTCCACCACCCTGTACTCAACCCTGAGGGAGCTTTCCACGCCCCGGGTCAACATCACCACCATTGAAGACCCCATTGAGATGGTCCACGGGGAGTTCAACCAGATCGCCGTGCAGCCGGGTATTGAGGTGACCTTTGATTCGATCCTGAGAAATATTCTCCGCCAGGATCCCGACATTATCATGGTGGGCGAGATCAGGGATCTGCAGACCGCCCAGAGCGCGGTACAGGCTGCCCTGACCGGTCATCTGGTGCTTTCCACCCTGCACACCAACGATGCTGTCTCCTCCATCACAAGGCTTCTGGATCTCGGGGTGCCGTCTTTTCTGGTTCATTCGTCCCTTGTGGGGG
>DATFJZ010000190.1:0-2230 GCA_035268945.1 Desulfobacteraceae bacterium
GCGAGATCGGAATTGTGGGCATGACCATTACAGAGGTGAAGGGGTATGGCCGCCAAAAGGGCCACAAGGAGATATACAGAGGGGCTGAGTATGTGGTGGATTTTGTGCCCAAGATTAAAATTGAAATAGTGGTGGAAGCAACGAGGGCCGACGAGGTTGTCAAAGCCATCTGCAAGACCGCCAACACAGGCAAGATCGGTGACGGCAAGATCTTTACCCTCCCCGTTGAAAAGGCCGTAAGGGTAAGGACTGGGGAAGAGGGAGCAGACGTTTTGTAGCCGGTGCCCATGGACAGCGCACACGCCCGAAAGTGGATGATTAACAAGGAGAACACAATGACACCAAAAGAGATCGTTGAAATGGTAAAAGAGAAGAAAATCCGGGTGATCGATGTCCGATACATGGATTTTCCAGGGACCTGGCAGCACTTTACCGTGCCCGCCAGTGAATTTTCTGAAGCCTCCTTTGAGGATGGATTCGGGTTTGACGGGTCCAGCATGAGGGGATGGCAGAAGATCGACAACAGTGACATGATCGTGGTGCCGGACCCGTCGACGGCCAAAATGGATCCCTTCTTCGAGGAGCCAACCCTGGTGCTCATCGGTGATGTACTGGATCCCATTACCCACGAACCCTATTCACGGGACCCCAGATACATCGCCAAAAAGGTGGAGCAGTATGTGAAAAGCACCGGCATCGGTGACACCGTCTATGTGGGGCCGGAACCGGAGTTTTTTATTTTCAACAATATCCGCTACGGCTCTGAAAAAAACGCCGCCTTTTACGAGATCGATTCCGACGAGGGGATCTGGAACTCGGGCAGCGAAGAGATGCCCAACCTGGGATACAAGATTCGCCACAAACAGGGGTATTTTCCCCTTCCCCCTGCCGACCAGTACCAGGACATGCGCACCGAGATGATGCTGACCCTGGAGGACCTGGGCATTGCCATGGAGTGCCAGCACCATGAGGTGGCAACAGCAGGCCAGTCAGAGATCGACCTTCGCTACACCACCCTGTTGACCATGGGTGACCAGATCGCCTGGTTCAAGTATGTGCTGAAAAATGTGGCTGCCCGGTACAACCACACGGTCACCTTCATGCCCAAGCCCCTGTTTGAAGACAACGGCACCGGCATGCACACCCACCTGAGCATCTGGAAGGATGGCAAGCCGGTGTTTGCCGGCAACAAATACGCCGGCGTTTCCGACGAGGCGCTGTGGGCCATCGGAGGCATCATCCGCCACTGCAAGGCGCTGTGCGCCATCACCAACCCCACCACCAACTCCTACAAGCGGCTGGTGCCGGGATTTGAAGCCCCCATCAACCTGGCCTATTCCAGCAGGAACCGCAGCGCGGCCATCCGGATTCCCATGTATTCCGACTCCCCTGCGGCCAAGCGCATCGAGTTCAGGACCCCTGATCCCTCGTGCAACGGGTACATGGCCTTTGCCGCCATGACCATGGCCATGATTGACGGCATCAAGAACAAGATCGATCCCGGCGATCCCATGGAGAAGAACATCTACGACCTGCCCCCGGAAGAGCTGGCCGAGCTGGAGTCCGCCCCGGGATCACTGGAAGAGGCCCTGGACGCCCTGGAACAGGACCACGATTTTCTCCTCAAGGGAGATGTTTTTACCAGGGATGCCATTGAACGGTGGATCAAGTACAAGCGGGCCAAGGAGGTGGATGAGATCAAGAGCCGTCCCCATCCCCATGAGTTCTACCTCTACTACGACATTTAGAGCGCAACACAGAAGAGGGGGCAAAAGACAAGCCCGATTGTGGATCTTATTATTTCCGACGGCCTGACAGCGCATTGCCGTCTCTGACACCAGAGACGGCGATCCCCTGACTCTCCTTGTGTCCCAATACGCTTCAACGTGACTGTTTTTATATGTCACTTTTACTTTTCTTTTCAACCGCTTTGTATCCCGACAGTCTGCAAGCTTACCGATACACTCTTCAGGAGCAAGATGAAACAGAAACCCTTTCACACTTCCAATGTGCTGCTGCTCTCCTTTTCCCATTTTATCCACGATATCTACACCAGCTTTCTGGCCCCCCTGCTGCCCCTGATCATCGAAAATCTCTCCCTCTCCCTTGGCCAGGCAGGGCTGCTGTCAGCCGTGCATCAGCTGCCCTCCCTTTTCAACCCCGTTATCGGTGTGTTTGCCGACAGAAAAGGGCTGGTCCGGTGGCTTGTGATCCTTGCCCCCACCATGAC
>DATFJZ010000191.1:0-2637 GCA_035268945.1 Desulfobacteraceae bacterium
TGCATGGGCCTTGTGGACATTGTCAATGAAAAAATCCTCTCGTTTGTCTCCCCGACAATATGGGAGGATCTGGTCCCAGGCGATGTCTCCCTGGTGGTCCAGAGCGGCATGCTCTCCGGTGCGTTTCTCATCGACACCATGTCCCACAGGCGCATGGGAATCAGCAAGGTCTGCTCCCTTGGCAACAAGATGGATGTCAGCGAATGTGAAATTCTGGAATACCTGGTACAGGACCCGGACACCCGGGTGATCGGCCTATACCTCGAGTCCCTTGTCAACGGCAGGAAGTTCATGGAGATCTGCAGCCGGACCGACAAGCCTGTTGTGCTCCTCAAGGGGGGAAAAAGCGAACAGGGGGCCAGGGCTGCCATGGGTCACACGGCCAGCATGGCTGGAAACAACGAAATTATCAAGGGAGCCATGGCCCAGGCTGGAGTCATCCAGGCAGGGGATTTTCACCAGATGATGGACATCTGCCGGTCCTTTGCCGCCTATCCCGATCCCCCCGGCACGGAGGGAAGAATCGCCGTGGTGACCTATACCGGCGGCGCAGGCATTGTTTCGTCGGATTTCATCGACAACACCGATCTAACCCTTGCCTCCCTTTCCCATGCCAGCCGAAAACACCTTGAAACAATTTTCCCCGACTGGATGCCCGTTGCCAACCCCATTGATCTGTGGCCCGCCGTGGAACGCCACGGTGCAGAAAAGGCATACGGGGCAGCTGTCCGTGCCGTCTGCAGCGATCCCCAGGTGGACGGCATCTTTATCCATGCCTTTTCCGGAGGATTTGCCCTGAACCTTGACATCGAAACCCTGGCAGAAGAGGCAAAGGCCGCCGGTAAACCCCTCTTCTGCTGGCTCCTGGGCAAAAAGGACAATGCCCTCGAGTTCCAGGAGCGGTGCAACCGAGCAGGCGTACCGGTATTTCGAGAAATAACCCGTGCCGTTGAATGCATGGATGCGATTTTTGCCAGGCGCAGGGCCTCGGACTCCGGTAAGCTTCCCGTTGATTTCTGCCGGGTCCCTACTATTGAAACCAATGCCCCTGGGGAGACCAGCATCACCGTCATGGACGAATATCGCTCCAAACAGCTCCTGTCAAAGGCCGATATCCCCGTCACAGACGAATCCATTGCCGCATCGGTGGACCAGGCAAGGGATCAGGCACAGCAGCTGGGTTTTCCAGTGGTGATGAAAGGCCTTGTCCCCGATATGGTCCACAAGACCGAATCCGGGCTGGTCCGGTTGAACATCACCTCTCCGGAGGAAGCGGAAGCCGAATTTCTAAGCCTGGAGAAAGCCGTCAAAAACTCGGGAAAAATCATCGTACAGCAGCAGGTCAAGGCAGATGTTGAGCTCATCGTCGGCCTTGTCAGGGATCCCCAGTTCGGTCCCTGTGTCATGCTTGGCATGGGCGGCGTGATGGCGGAAATTCTCGACGATCTGCTGTTCCGGGTGGCCCCCCTGGACCATGGGGAGGCCATGGAGATGATCAACAACCTCAAAAACCAGAAGCTGTTAAACGGCTTCAGGGGAGCCCAAAAGGCTGACAGAAAAAAAACAGCCGATATCCTGGTAACCATTGGCCGCCTTGGCTGGGAGAACCCCAACTTTCAGGAGATTGATATCAACCCCCTGATCATCAGCAATGGCAAGCCCGTTGCCGTGGATGCCTCCATCGTAACAACCCGGTGAGCCCGGCAAGGTTAAGCCCGGCGGTCCATGGAGCTCCAAAGGGTCGGTAAAGGAAAAAAAGGATTGGAAAAGCAGCAGGGCTGGCCGTAAAAAGGCCCGGAGATTGACAAATCAAAAAACTTCCTTATTGTTAATGCCTGTCACGGGGTCTCTGGCCTGTTTGTTAACCAAAAAAGCCAGACCCCTGTTTGGAGTGAACAACAATAACAACGGAGAAAAAAATCGATATGGCTGAACTTACTGCTGTAATGGAGACAAACAAGGGAACAATAAACCTCAGGCTCTTTCCAGAAAAAACACCGGTGACGGTTGCCAATTTTGTAAACCTCATCAACCGCGGATACTACAACGGGCTTAAATTCCACCGGGTGATTCCTGACTTTATGATACAGGGTGGATGCCCCAACGGCAATGGCATGGGCGGACCTGGTTACAACTTTGAAGATGAATTTGACAAGGAGCTGAGGCACAGCAAACCCGGCATTCTTTCCATGGCCAATGCAGGTCCTGGTACCAATGGCAGCCAGTTCTTCATCACCCACGGCCCGACTCCCCACCTGGATGACAACCACTCTGTGTTTGGTGAGGTGGTCGGTTCCGAGGACATGGACGTGGTCAATAAAATTGCCAAGGATGATGTCATGGAACGGGTGACCATCGAGGGAGACCCGGCCGAGCTTTTGCAGCAGCAGGAGGCAAACCTTGTCCGGTGGAACAAGAAGCTCGACGTCATGTTTCCCAAGCTCTAGGGCTCCTGAACCTGAACCGGCAGCTGAAATAATCACTCATGCGCATATCATACTGGTATGCGCATTTTTTTACCCATCCTTCCCCCTCCCGGGCAATCTGCCCATGGCCCTTGAACCAAGTTCATAAAAAAAACTATTGACATTATAAAAATCTTATTACTATAAATTAATCATTCGCACTTTTTCGCTG
>DATFJZ010000192.1:0-5853 GCA_035268945.1 Desulfobacteraceae bacterium
GTCAGTCTCTTTTTCAGCAGCTTGAGGGTCTGTCGGGATTTTTTTGCGTCCTTGCCCTGGAACCAGCCCCATTTCATGCAGAGCCGGTAGAGGCCGATGGTGCCGTGGAGCTCCACGGCCACGAGGAGAATCAGGTAGAGGGGCCACATATTGTGAAACACAAAGCGGTCGGCAGAGAGATAGGGATCGATTTCGCCTGGATGGGTGAGCATCACGTAAAGGTGCACAGACCCCAGAAAAAACATGGCAAACCCGGTGATGGCCTGGATATACCAGAGATTGGTATCCTCATGCTTGAGCATGTCCATCTGGGAGCGTAAAATCGAGTGCTGTTTCCACGAAACGGGAAATTTTCTCATTCCCAGGGCCGCATGGGTGATAAACAGGGTAAAGACAATCAGCACGGCAAAAAACACCGCAGAGGGATACCCCTCGCCGGTGCCTGAGAGAAACGACAGCTCCATGAATTTTGCCACAAAGTCGAAAGAGCCTTTGCCCAGCAGAATACTGGCGACCAAAAGCATATGGACCCACATGAAGAGTCCGAGCAGAAGCCCTGTCCCGCTCTGGGCAAGATCAAGCCTGGCAGGAATTCTGCTCTTTTTTATTTTGTCGTTAACCATCAAACTTTCCATTTACTCCTCCACTGCAATTAATAAACGCAATTAATAAACTAAAATACATCCTTACAGGTTTCACCAATCGTTCCGAGGTTTTCACACACCGTTATGCCGTTCTCTTTCAGGGCGGCGATCTTGGCCTGACCGGTCCCTGACGAGCCGCTGATGATGGCGCCGGCATGGCCCATGGTTCTGCCCGGAGGCGCTGTAAGCCCCGCAATAAAGCCCACCACCGGCTTGGTCACATGCTCTTTGATGTAAAGGGCGGCCTCTTCCTCGGCACTTCCCCCGATCTCACCGACCATGACAATGCCGCTGGTTTCCGGATCTGCCTCAAAGGCCGCAAGCACATCGATAAAATTGGTGCCGTTGATGGGATCACCGCCGATTCCCATGCAGGTGGTCTGGCCCATGCCAAGCTTTGTCAGCTGGTCCACCACCTCGTAGGTCAGGGTTCCTGACCGGGAAACAACCCCCACAGG
The DNA here is from genome assembly GCA_035268945.1 of Desulfobacteraceae bacterium. Classification (GTDB taxonomy): domain Bacteria; phylum Desulfobacterota; class Desulfobacteria; order Desulfobacterales; family Desulfobacteraceae; genus DATFJZ01. Next base: position 1,103 of record DATFJZ010000192.1, read on the forward strand.
ACCGCCTGGCATATGGATACTGCCCGGCATGATCCCTATCTTGCACTGGCCCGGGGTGATGATGCCCGGACAGTTGGGACCGATGAGGCGGCACTGCCGGGTGGCAAGAAAATTCTTGACCTTGAGCATATCCATGACCGGAATCCCCTCGGTGATGGCCACGATGAGCTCTACCCCGGCATCGGCCGCCTCCATGATGGCATCGGCACCAAAGGGCGGGGGAACAAAAATCATGCTGGCATTGGCCCCGGTTGTTTCAACGGCAGACCTCACCGTATCGAACACCGGAATATCGTCCATTTTCTGACCGCCCTTGCCAGGGGTTACCCCGGCAACAACACGGGTACCATAGTCAACACACTGCCTTGCATGGAACTGGCCTTCCCGGCCGGTTATACCCTGAACCACCAGGCGGGTCTCCTTGTTTACAAAGATACTCACATTTCACCTCTTTTTTTATTGACTCACCTTTCACCCCCATGTTTTTCCATGGGGACTGCCCTCCCATCCTGGAGAACGAAAAGGTGATTTTATTTTATAACAGCGGCAACCTTTTCTGCAGCATCCTTAAGATCCCCGGCATTGATGAGATTCAGGCCGGATTCGGCAAGAATGGCCTTGCCCTCTTGGACATTGGTCCCCTCCATGCGCACCACCACGGGTATGGAAAGGCCTGTTTTTTCAGCAGCGTTGACCACGCCCCTGGCAAAGACATCGCACCGCAGGATCCCGCCGAAGATATTGATCAGCACGGCTTTTACCTTGTCGTCCTTTAAGATGATCCGCAGGGCATTTTCCACCTGTTCCTCCGAGGCGCCACCGCCGACATCCATGAAATTGGCAGGCGCGGCACCGGCGTTTTTAATGATATCCATGGTGGCCATGGCAAGGCCGGCACCGTTGACAATATTGCCCACATTGCCGTCCAGGTTGATATAGTTGAGATTAAACTTTGAGGCTTCGACCTCCATGGGATCTTCTTCGTCAAGATCCCTCAGCTCGGCAAGGTCCTTGTGCCGGAACAGGGTGTTTGAATCGATGTCCACCTTGGCGTCCAGGGCGATGACCCGGTCATCGGAGGTGAGGATCAGGGGGTTGATCTCCACAAGGGAGCAGTCTTGTTCAACGAACAGGGTATACAGCTGTTTGAGCATGGCGGAAAAGGGTTTCATGGCTGCCATGGGAAGCCCCAGTCCAAACCCCGCCTCCCTCAGGTGGTACCCCTGGATGCCGCAGAGGGGATCCACATGGACCTTGATGATCTTCTCGGGGGTCTTTGCCGCCACCTCCTCGATGTCCATGCCCCCTTCCCTGCTGGCCATGATAACGATAGTCGCCGTCTCCCTGTCCACCAGAAGGCTCAGGTAGAGCTCTGTTTGAATGTCCTGACCCGCCTCGACCAAAAGCTTCTTCACCTCTTTCCCAACAGGCCCTGTCTGGTGGGTGACAAGGGTCATGCCGAGGATCTCGCCGGCCAGGTCGGCCACCTCGTTTTCAGAAGCGGCCAGCTTGACGCCGCCGCCTTTGCCCCGGCCCCCGGCATGGATCTGGGCCTTGACCACCACCGGGTAGCCGCCCAGTTCCCTGGCCGTCTCCACGGCCTCTCGTTCCGAAAACGCCACGCTTCCACCGGGAACAGGCACATTGTACTTTCTGAAAAGTTCCTTGGCCTGGTATTCATGTATTTTCATTTTCTCTCCTGATCATTCAAATTGATAATTTGGGGCTTGATCATCATTCCGGCCAAACACACACAGGCGTTGCCCTCCTTCATGATCAAGGCCGTCATTCACCCTGGATTTCAGCCGCAAAACGGCCGATTCCAAGGACGTATTGTAAAAATTCCGTCTTCGGTTCATGCCCGGCAACCGTCAGCTTTCACTTTCCATGGACAAAAGCATTTCAGCGGCGGCTGAAGGGGAGATCACCTCTTTTTCAACCTTTGCCGCAATTTGAGGTATTTCGGCGGCCACCCGGGTGTTTTCCCGGAACCGCACCTTGAGCCCGTCATAAACCAGGGTCCACATCCACTCCAGGGCCTGTTTCTTCCGTTTTTCGTCAAACTCGCCGCTCTGCTTCATCGCTTTTTTATGGGCCAGCACGGTTTCCCACACATTCTCCGTTCCGTTTTTCACAACAGAGCTGCAGCAGAGCACCGGAGGCCGCCAATTGGGGGAATCCGGGGATACCATGTGCAGGGCGATCTCGTAATCCTGCCTGGCTTTTTCGGCCCTCTGACGATTATCGCCGTCTGCCTTGTTGATGGCAAGGGCATCGGCAACCTCGAGCACTCCTTTTTTGATACCCTGGAGTTCATCCCCTGCCCCGGCGATCATCAGGGCAAGAAAAAAATCCACCATAAAGGCCACGCTGGTTTCCGACTGGCCCACCCCCACTGTCTCCACAAACACGATGTCATACCCGGCGGCTTCACACACCAGCATGATTTCCCGGGTCTTGGCAGCAACCCCTCCCAGGGTGTCACCGGAAGGAGAAGGCCGGATAAAGGTGTTTTCATGGCAGGCGAGTTTTTCCATGCGGGTCTTGTCCCCGAGGATGCTGCCCCCGCTTCGCCTGGACGAAGGATCCACGGCCAGCACGGCAACCCGGTGTCCCTTTTCGGCCAGGTCCAGACCGAGGTTTTCGATGAAGGTGCTCTTGCCAACCCCGGGGACACCTGTGATCCCCAGCCTCACCGACCGGCCCGTATGGGGAAGGATTCCCTCCATCACACGGGCGGCGATTTTTCTGTGGTCCGGAAGGGTACTCTCCAGAAGCGTGATGGTCTTGGCAATGATACGCCTCTGGCCCTGGAGAACACCTTGAATATAAAAATCAGCATCAAACTTATCCATTTTAAGCGCCGATGACGTTGAAGGTCCGGTTGGCCGAATCGGTCACAACGGTTCCCGGGCCGAAGATCTCGGCAGCACCGGCCTCTTTGAGCATCTTGTAATCCCCCGGAGGAATAATGCCCCCCACCACCACCTTGATATCCTCTGCACCCTGATTTTTCAGGGCCTCAACCAGGGACGGCACCAGGGTTTTGTGGCCTGCAGCCAGGCTGGAAACACCTACCACGTGGACATCATTTTCCACGGCCATCCTGGCCGCTTCCTCAGGGGTCTGGAACATGGGGCTGATATCCACATCAAATCCCACATCGGCATAGGCCGTGGCAATGACTTTGACCCCTCGGTCGTGGCCGTCCTGTCCCATTTTTGTCAACAGAATCCTCGGCCTTCTTCCGCTGCTCTTTTCAAAATTTTCCGTGCGCTTTCTAAGGGAGGAGAGGATCTCCGAGTCACCGAATTCGGCCGCATAAACACCGGAGATGCACTGGGTGGTGGCGACAAACCGGCCAAAGACCTCTTCCATGGCATCGGAAATTTCCCCGACAGAGGCCCGGGCCCTCACCGCCGGCAGGCAGGCTTCAAGGAGGTTGCCACCGCTTTTGCAGGCCTCGGTCAAATCGCCAAGGGCCTTGTCCACGGCCTGCTGATCCCGCTCTTTTCTGATCCTTTCCAGGCGTTCCACCTGTTCCAGGCGGACATCGTCGGATACTTCACGCACATCCATGGGGGTTTCGTCGTCGACCTGGTACTTGTTCACCCCGACAATCACATCCTCTCCCTGGTCGATTCGTGCCTGCCGCCTGGCTGCCACCTCTTCGATGCGCATCTTGGGCATGCCGGTCTCGATGGCCCTGGCCATGCCGCCAAGGTCGTCAATCTCCTGGATGATCTTTCGCACTTCGTCAATGATGTTCTGGGTCAGGGACTCCACATAATAGGAGCCGCCCAGGGGATCCACCACATCGCACACCCTGGACTCTTCCTGTACAATGATCTGGGTGTTTCGCGCAATTCGTGCCGAGGTTTCCGTGGGCAGGCCCACTGCCTCGTCAAAGGAGTTGGTGTGGAGGGACTGGGTGCCGCCGAGAACAGCAGACATGCACTCCAGGGTGGTGCGTATGATGTTGTTGTATGGGTCCTGCTGGGTCAGGGACCAGCCCGAGGTCTGGCAGTGGGTTCTCAGCATCTTGGATTTGGGATTTTTCGGATTGAACCGCTCCATGAGCTCTGCCCAGAGAAACCGGGCAGCCCTGAGCATGGCCGCATCCATGAAAAAGTTCATGCCGATGCCGAAAAAGAACGAAAGCCTCGGGGCAAAGGCATCGATGTCAAGCCCCGCCTCGATGGCCGCCTTGACATACTCAAGGCCGTCTGCCAGGGTAAAGGCCGTCTGGAGCACGGAATCGGCCCCCGCCTCCATCATGTGGTATCCGCTGATGCTGATGGTGTTGAATTTAGGCATGTTTTCCGAACAATACCCGATAATGTCAGAGATGATCCGCATGGAAGGATTGGGGGGATAGATATAGGTATTCCGGGTAAGGTACTCTTTGAGAATATCGTTCTGGATGGTTCCCATGAGCTGTTCATGCTCAACCCCCTGCTCTTCCGCGGCAACAATATAACCGGCAAGGATGGGGAGGACCGCCCCGTTCATGGTCATGGAGACGGACATCTTGTCCAGGGGAATCTGGTCAAACAGTATCTTCATGTCCTCAACGGAATCCACGGCCACCCCGGCCTTGCCCACATCCCCCGACACCCTGGGATGATCCGAGTCGTACCCCCTGTGGGTTGCCAGGTCAAAGGCCACGGAAAGTCCCTTCTGGCCGGCGGCCAGATTTCTGCGGTAGAAGGCGTTGGACTCTTTTGCCGTGGAAAAGCCGGCATACTGCC
>DATFJZ010000193.1:0-4492 GCA_035268945.1 Desulfobacteraceae bacterium
CATCTGGCCAACAACCTTCTGGAAAGAAACACAACCGTTTCTCCGCCCTTCAAAAAGATTATCACCCGAAACTCAAAGATGCAGTCCATCTTCCAGTACATCGAATCCGTCGCCCCCACGGCCCAGCCGGTTTTCATCACCGGTGAGACAGGTACCGGCAAGGATCTCATTGCAAAGGCAATCCACGATTTAAGCCGTAAAAAAGGGGAATTTATAAAAATAAACACCGCCGGCCTTGATGACGCCATGTTTTCCGATACCCTGTTCGGCCATGCAAAAGGTGCCTACACAGGGGCTGAAACCGCCAGGAGCGGTCTTGTTGAACGGGCAGGCCGGGGAACCCTCTTCCTCGATGAAATCGGGGATTTGAGCCTGACCTCCCAGGTAAAGCTTCTCGGGCTGATCCAGGACCGATGTTACATGAGGATCGGAGAAGACAAGACCCGGTATACCGACACACGGATCGTTGCGGCAACCAATCTGTCCACAGGGGAGTTAAACAACAGGGAAAAATTTCGAAAAGATCTCTACTTCAGGCTAATGACCCACCATATCCATCTGCCTGCCCTGAGAAACAGAAAGGATGACCTGGAGCTGCTGTTTCGCCATTTCATAAAAAAAGCGGCAAAGGAGACAAACAAAAAAGAGCCGGCCGGCCATGAAAACATTGTTACACTGCTGAGGGATTATCCCTTTCCAGGCAATGTCAGGGAGCTTGAAGCCATGGTGTTTGATGCCGTATCAACGTCCAGGGACAACAGCCTGGATCTGGAGACCTTCAGGCGGCACATGCGAGCCTTCTCCTTTGAAGACGACCCGGCTGCTGACAATCAAAACCACCCGAAAGGATCACATTCAGATAACGAGCCGCCCCCGGGAAACCATCCAAAACAGCCTTCAGGTGGACTTGACAATAACGATGCTTTTACGGACAGAAACCATTCAAAAAAACCTGCAGGTGAACCTGACAGCCACCATCCAGAACAAGGTGCCGGTGAGCTCAAAAAGAAGTCTGCAATACCCTGGACAGATTCGACACGTTCTCTTTTTTCCCGTGCAGACCATCTGCCGACACTTAAAACAGCCACAGACCTGCTTGTAAAAGAGGCGATAAAACGGACCCAGGGGAATCAGTCCGAAGCGGCAAGAATCCTCGGCATCTCCCGCCAGGCCCTGAACAAACGCCTCAAATAAGCGTAAGCGGGGTCAGGCCTGCGTTATTGTGCTTTTGTCAAAGGCCTGTGTTTAAAGACAAATTTAAACAAAAGGATCAATAACGCAGGCCTTACCCCACCCCCCGGATGGCCGATGTTATGATCAAGCCAAAAAATTTCCATGGACCGGGGAGAAAACTGCGGATCAAACCATCCCTGCAGTGGCGGGCATGGCGAATCGAGGTAAAGGACAGATGCAATGAGCATTGCCGAGTATGTGAGCGCCCTGAAACAATACAGACGAATAGCCCCTGACATTGTATACCACAAAACCCTGCCCCCGCAGCCGGGGAAGTATGCAGACCGTCTCCAGGAAACGGCCAAGGCTCTGCCCGCCATCAAGCTCTTTGAAAAATCCGGCATCAAAGCGCTCTATTCTCACCAAAAAGAGGCCGTCAACCACATCATCGGCGGCCGTCACACCCTGGCAGCAACCCCCACGGCCAGTGGAAAAAGCCTGATTTACAACCTGCCGGTGGTTGATGAGCTCGTCAAAGAGTCCAAGAGCCGTGCCCTCTATCTTTTCCCCTTAAAAGCGCTGGCCCGGGACCAGCTGGGCAAGGTACAAAACCTTCTGAACGATGCCATGGCAGACTTTTCCCTCTCCGCCGGCTTGACGGCACAAGTCTACGACGGGGATCTCTCCTCAGTGCAAAAGGGGAAGATCAGAAAAAATCCCCCCAATATTCTGTTGACCAATCCGGAAATGCTTCACCTTGCCATGCTTGCCCACCATCATTTATGGGAAAATTTTTTCAGGGAGCTGAAATTTGTCGTTGTTGACGAGGTCCACACCTACCGGGGCATTATGGGGTCCCACATGGCATGGGTGTTCCGGCGGTTAAGGCGGATCTGCCGGTTCTACGGGTGTGAGCCGGTATTTGTCTTCTGCTCGGCCACCATCGGCAATCCCGGAGAACTTGCAGAGCAGCTGACAGCTCTTCCCGTGGAGGTGGTCCAAGGCAGCCACGCTCCGTCGGGGAAAAAAGAAGTTCTCCTTGTCAATTCCCAGAACGGTGCCGCCCAAACGGCCATTGAATTGATCCACGCCGCTGTATCGCGTAATATTCGAACCATTGTCTACACCCAGTCACGGAAAATCACCGAGTTGATCTCCATGTGGGCCGCCACCCGGGCCGGAGAGCTGGGCAACCGGATTTCAGCCTACCGGGCGGGCTTTCTCTCCCAGGAGCGAAGAAAGATCGAGTCAAAGCTCGCCTCGGGGGAACTCCTCGCCGTTGTCTCCACCAGCGCACTGGAGCTTGGCATCGATATCGGCAATCTGGATCTCTGCATCCTTGTGGGGTACCCCGGCACGATCATGTCCACCTGGCAGAGGGCCGGCAGGGTGGGACGGGGCAGCGGGGATTCCGCCACGATTTTTCTGGCCAACGAAGATGCCCTGGACCTCTATTTCATGAACAATCCCCACAAGCTTTTTGACATGCCCCCTGAGAAAGCGATCATCAACCCCTACAATTCCGTGATCATGCAGCACCACCTGGAATGCGCCGCTGCCGACCTTCCTCTGGAACGCCATGAAACGATGCTTGAAGCCGAAGCGGTGAAACAGGCCCTGACCCTCCTTGAACAGGATGCCAGGCTGTTGAAGGACAGGGAAGGAACGATCTGGTACGCCTCGAGGAAGGCGCCCCACAGACATGTCAGCCTCCGGGGAACGGGACGAAGCATTCCTATCTTTTTAAGCCAAACGAAAAAGAGCATCGGAGATGTTGACTGGTCCAGGGCCTTTTACGAAACCCATGAAGGGGCTGTTTATCTTCACCACGGCCACTCCCATGTTGTGACGCGATTTGACCACCAAGCCGGCCTTGTGGAGGTTGAGCAAAAAACGGTGCCCTATTTCACCCGGCCGAGATCCAGTAAATCCACCACCATTGTCACGGTTTACGACGAAAAAAGAGTCTGGGAAACACGCATCGGTTTCGGGAGACTCAGGGTGAATGACCAGGTAACAGGATACGAGCGAAAGCTTGTAAAGAACCAGAAATCCCTGGGCGTTGTTCCCCTGGACCTTCCCTGCGTCACCTTTGAAACAGAAGGGTTGTGGATTGAAATTCCCGACGGGGTGAGAGGAGAGATGGAAAAGGAAAACCGTCATTTCATGGGGGGGATCCACGCCCTGGAGCATGCAGCCATCGGCATACTGCCGGTGATGGTGATGACCGACAGAAATGACCTGGGTGGCATCTCCATCCCCTTCCACGGCCAGACCCAAAAAGCCGCCGTGTTTGTCTACGACGGTGCCCCCGGAGGAATGGGGCTGGCAAGACAGGCATTTTACAATGTTGAGGAGATCCTTGAGGCCACCTTGGAAACCGTGAAGCACTGCCCCTGCGAAATCGGGTGCCCGGCCTGCGTCCATTCTCCCAAGTGCGGATCAGGCAACAGACCCATCGACAAGGATGCGGCCGTCACCATTCTTGAAAAGATGAAAACCGCAACACACCGGGAGACCTTTGCACCGATTCCCCTGGAAAGTGCAACAAATCCGGCAGAGACCGACCAGCCTGGCAGTCCTGGAAAGGTAGAGGCGGCGGTGGAAAAAGAGGGAAATGAGGTGGCGGTGGTGGAAGAGAGGGAAGGGGGCGGCGCTCCCCAAAAGAATCGGGCGCGGCCAGGCAGAGAAATTTATTACGGGGTCCTTGACATTGAAACGAGACGATCGGCAAAAGATGTGGGCGGATGGTTCAAGGCAGACAAGATGGGGGTCAGCTGTGCTGTGCTCTACGATTCACAAAAGGACCACTATTTCACCTATTTTGAAGAGAATGTGAAAGCGCTTGAAACCCATCTGGCAGGGCTTGACCTCGTGATTGGATTTAATATCAAAAAATTTGACTACAAGGTATTGTCGGGGATTTCAGATTTTAACTACACCGCTCTGCCCACCCTTGACCTCCTCGTTAACATCCACAAACGCTTAGGGTACCGGCTTGCCTTGGACAACCTTGCCGGCCAGACCCTGGGAGTGAAAAAAAGCGCTGACGGGCTTGCAGCACTGCAGTGGTGGAAAGAGGGCAAAATCGAAAAGATCGTTGCCTATTGTCAACAGGATGTACGGGTGACAAAAGACCTATACCTGTTTGGCAGGGAAAACAGCTTTGTTCTATTTCAGAACAAGGCAGAAAAAACCGTCCGTGTGCCCGTAACCTGGTAAAAAAAAGGTAATGTACCCCTGTATTCCCACGTATTCTCGCTGTATTGCAAAAATAGGTATTGTGTCCCTGTATTAAAAAAAAAGCCCTGACCGGATT
>DATFJZ010000194.1:0-3979 GCA_035268945.1 Desulfobacteraceae bacterium
GCCGGCAAAAAAAAACAGTAACGCAAAAAGGAGAGCAGCAATGCCAATATATGAATACCACTGTACAAAATGTGACAGATCCTTTGAGAAACTCGTTTTCACAGGAGAAGAGCAGGAGGTGCGATGTCCGCACTGTGCAAATCCGGAGGTCAAAAAGGAGATGAGCGCCACAAGCTTCATGGGCAAGAGTATCGGGACCTGCGCTGCAGATGCGCCAAAGGGGTTTTCCTGAGCCGGATAACCAAGCGGCAGCAGTTTGCTGCCGGGAAAAAAGAGCTGCCATTGATTTTCGGCCGCAGCCGATGTACAAGTACAGTATGCCCTTAACCCTTATATGCCGGAGCTGAATCTTTGTTTACCGAAACCGTTACATACCAGGCAGCCCTGATCGCAGGGCTGCTCTCGTTTTTTTCCCCCTGTATCCTGCCGCTGATACCGGCCTATTTCACATTTATCACAGGGCTCTCACTGGATGAACTCACCGAAAATGCCCAACAGACCCGGCGGAAAGTGATCCTCTCCACCCTGGCCTATGTGTGCGGGTTCTCGTTTGTCTTCATCCTCCTTGGCGCCTCCGCTTCTTTCATGGGAGGCCTTGTGGCCCAGTACACCTGGGTCATCCGGTATGCCGGCGGAGGCATTATCCTGATTTTCGGGCTTCACCTTCTCGGCCTCATCAACATCAAGCAGCTGAATTTTGAAAAACGGATACACATGAGTGAAAAGCCCCTGCACCTCCTGGGCACCTTTGCCATCGGCATGGCCTTTGGCGCAGGTTGGAGCCCCTGCATCGGTCCCATGCTTGGATCCATCCTGATCATGGCAGGCAGCCAGGAAACCGTTATAGAGGGTGTTGTTCTGTTGAGCATCTACTCTGCAGGACTGGCCCTGCCGTTTATACTGATATCGTTGTTTATTACTCGCATCGTTGAAATAATGAAGCGGGCCAAACGAGCCCTTTTTTACGTCAATAAGGTGTCAGGGGTGCTGCTGGTTCTCCTGGGGATCTTACTGATCTTTGACAAGTTCCGCCTACTAACGTCCATTTAAAAAAAAAAGGAAAACCACCATGAAAAAAATAAAAGCACTGCTTTTGACAATAACCATCACCGCCATGATCATGGCAGCCCCGGCAACCGCCCGCACAGAAGGGATCCAGTGGCAGACCTACGAAAAAGGGCTGGCCATGGCAGAAGCCCAGGGAAAAAAAATATTTCTCTATTTCCATGCAGACTGGTGCACCTATTGCAAACAGATGAAAGCGACCACCTTTCAGGATGCTGAACTGATAAAATACCTCACTGACAATTTCATCTCCATTGCGGTGGATTCAGACCATGAAAAAAAGATTGCCACCTCCTACGGGGTAAGGGGACTGCCCACCCTCTGGCTGCTCAAGGCGGACACTGAAAGGTTCAGCAGCCTGCCTGGATTTGTCAATGCCGATCGACTGATCAATGTCCTCAAATACTTCAAAACGGAAAGCTATGCCAAGATGAGTTTCGGGGATTTTCTGGATACCATCTAAACAGACTGGGTCATACCCCCCATGGGCAGTGTGATCACAACACATCATCCAAGCCATCAGCTGTTAACCACCAGCCAACACTTAACACTTAACAGTTAACAGTTAACACTTTCATATAAAAAAACAAACAACTCTGCAGCAACACGGGAGCCAACATATGGCCGACAGCTCTACTGCCAGGTCCATTGAGATCACCAGGGTAAAAGGCAACACAAGGCAGACGATCACCGATAAAATCATTGATGAAAAGATCCTTGAGATCCTTGTCAACAACGAACGAGCCTTTCAAATGGTTGTTTTGATGACCCACCTTAAGGCCCTTGCAGCGGGCTTTCTCTTCACCCAGGGCATTGTCCGGAAAAAAAGCGACATCACGGCAATCACCGTTGACAAGGAGAAGAGCGCCTGCCGCATCACCCTGAACAACCCTGCCCTGGAACGGCTGCAGCGGTTTCATCAAAAAGAACAGATCAAGGGCTCCTCTGGAGGGATACTGATACAGGAACAGGAAACCCGGCAACGGGCAAAACCGGCCTCCCCCCTTACGATCTCCCATGAACAGGTGCTCTCTCTCATGGAGCAGCACCGGCAGAGTTCAGAGCTGTTCCTCGAAACAGGGGCCGTTCACAGTGCCGCCCTTTGTGACTGTTCCGGGACGCTGCTCTACCGTGAAGACATTGGAAGGCACAACGCCCTTGACAAGCTGGCCGGGGAGATCCTGTTAGAGGAGATCAACACATCAGACAAGGTGGCAACCCTGAGCTGTCGGATCTCCATTGAGATCATCGGAAAAATCATCACCACCGGTGTTCCCGTGGTGATCACCAATGCCGCCCCCACCCTCTCGGCAACCCGGCTGGCGGACCAGGCCGATGTCACCCTCATCGGTTTTGCCCGGGGCAACCGGTTCAATATTTACACCCATGGCAGGCGGGTGGTTCCAGGGCCTGGTGCCGAACAGGGATAACTCGCAGGGATCCAAGCTGGCGTCAAAGGTCAAAACGGCAGTTTTCACCCGATGATCCAGTTTTTAGAATGGCCCCGCCCCCAACGGTTGGTCGGTTCTCTCAGAAAAAACTGGATCATCGAGTTTCAGGAAGCGTTTGCCGTGATGATCCTTGCATCTGCCAGGACACACCTCTCCCTGGTGCAGATCACAGGGTTCAGATCGATGGAGTCAAACGCCATCTCCATGACAAGGGAGGAGAACCGCACCACGGTGTCTACCAGGCAGTCCATATTCACCCCGGGACGGCCCCGGAACCCCTTGAGCAGCTCCCTGGCCCTGAGGGACTCTGCCATGGCGAACACCTCTTTTCTCTTCAGCGGAGCCATGCCAATGGCCGTATCGTTGAAAATCTCCACCCCGATACCGCCGGTTCCCAGCATCACCACAGGCCCGAACTGAAAATCCTGTTTTGCCCCGATAATAACCTCAACCCCATACACCATGGTTTCCACAAGCACCTGCTTCACCCCGGGCAGTCCCATCAGCCGGTCAAAGGCACCGGCCAATGCTTCGGGGGTTGTTATTCCTGTCACAACGGCGTTGTGCTCCGTCTTGTGGACAATCTCCGGGGAGACGGCCTTGGCCGCAACAGGGTATCCGGTATTTTCGGCAAAGCCCAGCGCCTGGTCCCTCGACGTTGCAAGGATCGAATCGGGAACATCAAACCCTGCTTCGGCAAAAATCGCCTTGGCATCCGGCTCCATGACCCAGCCAAGCCTCTTCCCCCTGGCCAGGATGTTTCTTGCGTTTTCGGTCAGCATGGCAGACACCTCCCCAGGGCCTTTGCCATGAGCACGGCCCCTTCCACCGATGTCGACACCGGCACCCTGTTCAATTCAAACCCTTCAATGATCATTTTATACTTTTCCTCCCTTGGCACATAGGCAACCATGGGCTTGCCCTCCCTTTGAAACACATTACTCAGCCTTGCTCCAATATCCGCCGATATACCGGGAGAGTAAGGCAGAAGAAGAATCAGCACAACGTCAATGGTTTCGTTTCGGCTAAACGCTTCCACAGCGGCAATGAAGTCGCTGTCAACGGCGCTGCCGGTCAGGTCAATGGGATTGTTCAGTGAGGCAATACCGGCAATGCCAGAGGAGAGTTTTTTCCGCAACGGCTCACTTTTTTCCGGCAACAGCTCGGGCACGGCGAGGTCATGGGCCGAGCAGACATCGGCGGCAACAACCCCGTGGCCGCCACTGACCGACACGATACCCACCCGTTTACCTGTCGGCTCTGAATAGCAGCTGAGGGCCTCGCAAAACGAGGTGAGCTCAAATTCAGAGGCCGCCTCCACAACACCGTGCTGCTTGAGCACTCTTGAAAAGACCCGGTAGTCACCGGCAAGGGAGGCGGTGTGGCTGGAGACGGCGGCGATGCCCCGGGAACTTTTCCCCGCCTTCATCACAACCACCGGCTTTCGGCATTTTTCAACCTGC
>DATFJZ010000195.1:0-2498 GCA_035268945.1 Desulfobacteraceae bacterium
CCTCTCCCAAGGACTTGTCAACAAGATGCTCTGTTTCCTCGCCCCGAAATTTCTCGGCGGAGATGACGGGGTCCCGGTGTGCAGCGGCAGGGGGGCGGAATTCATGAAAGATGCGTATCAGCTCCACCGGGTGGAGACCCGGATGTTTGACAGTGATATCCTGGTTCAGGGATATTTAGGCAGCAACTGAGTTGCCATGGGCCAGGTCAGAAAATTCAGCAAAACCGTTGATGTGAAGGTGGAAGAAAATGTTTACCGGTATTATTGAAAGCGCTGGTGTTTTAAAGAGGATCCTCTCCCGGGGGGAGGGCAAGGTCCTTGCCATTGAAACCGGTATCGAACTGGATGGAACAAGCATCGGTGATTCCATCGCCGTCAATGGTGCCTGCCTCACCGTGGTTACCCTGGGGAAAAACGCTTTTGAGGTGGACATGGCTCCGGAGACCGTTTCGCGTACCGGTTTCAAAGATCTTGGGCCCGGCGCCGTGGTGAACATCGAAAGGGCCCTGAGGCTGTCCGACCGCCTGGACGGCCACCTGGTGTCCGGCCACATTGACGGTACCGGAACCATCACATCCCTGAAAAAAATGAGCAATGCCGTTATCATCACCGTTGACGTGGCAGGTTCCCTGGCCGAAGACATGATCGAAAAGGGATCCGTTGCCATTGACGGCATCAGTCTTACCATCAACAGATGTTCAGACCACGATTTTGAGGTGAGTGTCATTCCCCATACGGCAAAGATCACAACCATTGGCAGGAAAAAAATCGGGGATGTTGTCAATATCGAAACGGACATGATCGGAAAATACGTGAAAAAATTTACCCGTACTGCCATGGGGAGCAGATCAGCAGGGTCAGGAGCGCCCAAAGAGAGCGTCAGCATGGACCTGCTTGCAAAAAATGGCTTTTTATAACCCCATGGCCGGAGCATGGTCATCGAACCGGCCACAACGAAATGAAAGCCATCTGATTTGAGAGGAATCGGCCGTCATTAACCAGCCGGGAAAATTTTGGAGTGGTTTACTGGAAGCTGATAAGTGAATACTGGCCGCTGAAGGATCAATGGCCCCTGCTCCATGGGGGATCCCAAAAACAATAACGATAAACAAGCAAGCCTGACCCTGATAAATGGCAGGAGTGCCATAGCAACAAGGAGTGAGATACAAAGCAATGCCGCTGATTACCATTGAAAAAGCAATTGAAGAGATTAAAGCCGGGCGTATGGTTATACTGGTGGATGACGAGGACCGTGAGAACGAAGGGGATCTGACCATGGCGGCCGAGGCCGTCACCCCCGAGGCGATCAATTTCATGGCCAAATACGGAAGGGGCCTGATCTGTCTCTCCCTCACCGGTGACATGGCAGACAAGCTCGAATTGCCCATGATGGTGGAAAACAACACCTCCCAGTATGAAACGGGGTTCACCGTTTCCATCGAGGCCAAAAAAGGTGTTACCACGGGAATTTCCGCGGCGGACCGGGCCACCACCATCAAGACGGCCGTTGCCGACGGCGTCACTGGGGCGGATCTGGCAAGACCGGGGCACATCTTTCCTCTGCGGGCAAGAAAGGGGGGGGTGATTGTACGGATCGGCCAGACAGAAGGCTCCATGGATCTTGCCCGCCTGGCAGGACTCAAGCCGGCAGGGGTGATCTGCGAAATCATGGATGATGACGGAACCATGGCCAGGCGGCCTGCCCTGGAAACGTTCAGTGAAGAGCACAACATCGGCATCTGCACCATTGCCGATCTGGTGGAATACAGGCTCAAGAACGAATCCTTTGTCAGAAAAGCCGCAGAAACAGTTATTCCAACGGAATTCGGCGGGGATTTCCGGATTATTGCCTATGAGAATGATTTGGACAACCTCACCCACATTGCCCTGGTAAAAGGAGAGGTGGATCCGGACCAGGAGATACTGGTCAGGGTCCATTCCGAATGCATGACCGGGGATATTTTTGGTTCCTGTCGGTGCGACTGCGGGGAGCAGCTCCACAAGGCCATGGAGGTGATGGACAAGGCCGGCAGCGGCGTGATTCTCTACCTGAGACAGGAGGGGCGGGGGATCGGTCTGGTGAACAAGCTCAAGGCTTACGAGTTCCAGCGGCAGGGGCTTGACACGGTGGAGGCCAATGAAAAACTGGGGTTTGACGCAGACATGCGCGATTACGGTATCGGGGCCCAGATTCTGGTTGACCTCGGTGTGCGAAAGATGAAATTGATGACCAACAACCCTAAAAAAATGGTCGGCCTTGAAGGCTACGGCCTGAGTGTTGTCGCCCAGGTTCCCATCGAGATAGAGCCTAACGAGTACAACAAGGGGTATCTCAGGTGCAAGCAGCTCAAGATGGGCCACACCTTTCATATCAGCTGATGGTACCACCGTGGGGGCTTGTTGCTTAATAACCGGCATGGCCGGCCCATGGTCATCGAACCGCCCACAACAAACTGAGAGTAATCAGCCGTCAGTAATCAGTAATCAGAAGAAAAATA
>DATFJZ010000196.1:0-2571 GCA_035268945.1 Desulfobacteraceae bacterium
GCCGGCAACCCCATGGCAAAAACGGCATGAACGGAATAGATGAGCAGAGACCGCCGGACAGCTTCAAAAAACAGCAACTGCTCAAGTCGATTTTTGAAGCCATTGCCGACCCCATGGTTGTTATTGACAGCGGTATGAGGATTCAGATGGTCAACACGGCGGCATTAAAATACTACGGCGTGCCGCCGGAAACCATTATTGACAACAGGATCTGCTACCAGGCACTGGCGGGGAGATCCACCATGTGCCGGAACTGCCGGGCAATGGAAGCGCTGGCAACCCTTGACAACATCTGTTTTGAACGAAGGGGTTTTTTTGATCCCCAACGCCGGGAACAGGTCACCATCTGCCCTGGTGTGGATGCTGAGTCCAGCAGCAGCTTTGCCAGTGTGCGCATCAACGATATTACCCAATCCAGAACCATGGAGACCGAACTGGCCCATACCGACAGAATGATTGCCCTGGGGGTGCTGTTATCCGGCATGGCCCATGAAATCAACAACCCTGTGGGCACCGTCCTGCTCAATGCACAGCTTCTGCAAAAATCGTGGCAAAGTGTTCTTCCCGTTCTCGAAAATCATTTTAAGGACCACGGCAGCTTCAGCGTGGCAGGTCTTCCCTATGAAGAAATGCGCCATGAAATCCCCGACCTGCTCACAGGTGTTCAAACCAGTGCCAAACGGATCAAACAGATCATCATGGATGTGAAAGCCTTCGCCCGAAAAGAGGATCTCCAGGCCGATGAAGGGCTGAATATCAATGAGATCATTCACAATTCAGCCAGGCTCACCCAAAAACTGCTCAAAGATACCACTGATAACTTTCACCTGGATCTTGAGGACAATCTTCCCCTGATCAAGGGAAACACCCAGGGTATGAAACAGGTGATGGTCAACCTCATCGAGAACGCCTGCCAGGCAGTGGACAATCCCCAACAGGCCATCGTTATCACCTCCAAATTCACCAGGGAGACCAACGCTGTGGTCATCGAGGTCAGTGACCAGGGCAGGGGCATGCCGGACAATATCATTGACCGCATCATGGAACCGTTTTTCACCACCCGGAGGGAGACCGGAGGAACGGGCCTTGGCCTTTCCACCTCGCTGAATATCATCCGCAGCCACGGCGGCACCATCCGGGTCAACAGCCGTGCAAAAAAGGGGAGCTCGTTCTCCGTTATTCTCCCATTGACCCGGGGTGAAAAAAAACTGAAAATCCTTATCGCTGATGACGATCCCCCTTCAAGGGAAATTATAAAACAGATGCTTGAAAAATCCGGCCGGTTTGACTTAAAACAGGCAAAAAGCGGCGCCGACGCACTGGTTCAGATGGGCCAGGATCCGCCGGATCTTCTGTTGCTTGACATTCACATGCCCGGGGTTGACGGCGCAGATGTATGCCGGGTCATCCAGGAGACCCCGGCCCTTTCCCGCATCCATGTGATTGTCATCACGGGACTGATCAATTCAGAAACAGCACAAAAGGTGTTTGCCATGGGATATGAACACCTGCTGGAAAAGCCGGTGATCCGCCAGGAACTGCTGAACACCATCCACCAGGTGGTTGAGGAAGGGTTATGAATCAGCGACTCTTCCCTGTAAACCCCGTTCTGATCGTTGACGATGAGCCGGACATTCTCAGGGGATTCGACCTGACCCTTCGTTCCCAGGGGATCAACCACACCCTTCTTGTGGAAAAAGCCGAACAGGTGATGCCCCTTCTGGCAGAAAACAGCGTCGAGGTGATCCTTCTGGATCTTTCCATGCCAAAGATCTCCGGTGAACGGCTTCTGGAGATGATCAACCAAGAGTATCCCCAGATACCGGCCATCGTCATCACCGGCACCCGGGAGGTGGAGACCGCCGTCCACTGCATGAAAAAAAACGCCTTTGACTACATGGTCAAACCCATTGACGACAGCCGCCTCACCTCAGGGGTCAAACGGGCCATTGAGATCAAGCGGCTTTACGATGAAAACCAGCTGCTCAAGGAGCCTTCCCAGACAGCCCCTGGAAAAATTCCCGGGGCCTTTTCCAGCATTATCACTGCAAGCAAAAAGATGAAAAACCTGTTCCGGTATGCCGCATCCATTGCCAAAAGCCCCCTGCCCCTGTTGATCACCGGAGAGACCGGTGTCGGCAAGGAGTTGATGGCCCAGGCCGTCCATAAGGCCTCGGCACCCTCCGGCAGATTTGTCCCTGTGAATGTTGCAGGCATTGACGATGCAACCTTTTCAGATACCCTCTTCGGCCATGTCAAAGGGGCCTTTACCGGGGCGGAGACCCTTCGAAAAGGACTTGTTGAGAAGGCCGTCGGCGGAACCCTCTTTCTGGACGAAATCGGCGACCTGAAAGAAGATTCCCAAATAAAACTTCTGCGGCTTCTCCAGGAACATGAATATTTTACCCTGGGATCGGATATTCCAAAGATAATGGACACCCGGGTGGTGGCGGCCACCAACCGCAATTTGAAAGAGGCAACGGATAAGGGCCGGTTCCGAAAGGATCTTTACTACCGTTTGAGTACCCACCATATCGACCTGCCGCCCCTGAGGGAGAGGCTGGAAGACCT
>DATFJZ010000197.1:0-4533 GCA_035268945.1 Desulfobacteraceae bacterium
GCCAAAGGGGTCAGGCCTGCGTTATTGTGCTTTTGTCAAAGGCCTGTGTTTAAAGACAAATTTAAACAAAAGTATCAATAACGCAGGCCTGACCCCACCCCCGGATGGCCGATGGGGTGGCCGATGTTATGATCAAGCCCCCTTTTTCTGACTGGAGTGTCAGGGGGTGTTTGGCGAAGACTCATCCTCATCCCCATCTTCATCTTCATCTTCATCTTCATCCCCATCTTCATCTTCATCTTCATCCTCATTTTTTTTTCCGGCAAAAAAACGGGCACCCAGGATGCTGATTTCGTACAGGAGCATCAGGGGGATTGCCATCATCACCTGGGTGATGACGTCGGGGGGCGTGATCATGGCGGAACCTGCAAAGAAGAGCAGCATGGCATATTTTCTGTTTTTCTTTAGAAACGGGACTGTCACAAGGCCCATCCTTGCCATGAAGGTGATCACCAGGGGCAGCTCAAAAACCAGTCCAAAGGCCAGAAGCATCTTTGACGCAAAGCCCAGGTACTCTTTCATGGAGGGCATGGCTTGGATGGTTTCCGTGGAAAATCCGAGGAAAAATTTAAATCCATAGGGAAAGACAATGAAATAGCCGAATCCCGATCCCAGGAGAAAAAAGACAATGGAGAGCAGAATAACTGGTATGAGAAATTTTTTCTCTTTCCGGTAAAGGCCGGGGGAGACG
Organism: Desulfobacteraceae bacterium; assembly: GCA_035268945.1. GTDB lineage: Bacteria > Desulfobacterota > Desulfobacteria > Desulfobacterales > Desulfobacteraceae > DATFJZ01. Next base: position 692 of record DATFJZ010000197.1, read on the forward strand.
AACATCCAGAATTCGTAGAAGAGAAGGGGAAGGGCCAGGATGATGCCTGCCAGCAAAGAGACCTTGAGGTAGGTGAAAAAGGCTTCGGGAAGTCCGGTGAATATCATGTTGGTGTTGTCACCCATGGCCGTTACCAGGGGCGCTGTCAGGAAATCAAAGAGTCTCTCCTTAAAACAGTAACAGATGGCAAAACCGGCTCCAACGGCAATGAACGAGCGGACCAGCCTGTTTCTCAGTTCACCGAGGTGCTCTGTAAAAGGTGTTTTTTCTTCTTCAACACTGCTGTCCATTGTCAGGACCTGTCCCTGGTTTGATCAGAGGGCCTGCTCCCCTCTCCGATGTGGTTGTCTTCCGGCGCTCTGCTTTGGGCATCATCACCGCTTTTATCAGATTCCGACGCTTTACTTTGGGCATCATCACTGTTGTCATCATGTTCCGGCGTTTTGCCTGTTCCTTTAACAGCATCCTCAATGTCCCTTTTCATGCTTTCAGCCGGTTCTTTGATGTCCCGGACCGTGCTGTCAATATCGATGCTTCTCTTGAAATCCTGGGCAGCATTCTTGAACTCACCCATGGCCTTTCCGAGGGTTTTGGCAAGCTCAGGAAGCTTTTTCGGGCCGATGACGATCAGGGCGATGGCCAGTATCAGAAGGATTTCAGGCATTCCCAAACCAAACATTTTTTACTCCTTTAAGATTCTTGTCCTCAGTTTTTTCACTGATGTTGTATCCACCTGAGCTCCGTGGCAGTCCTCCAGGCGGGCGATTCCCCTCAAGGTACCTGTGTGAGTTCATCAACCCCGGCGCTCAAGCTCCGGGGGCTTGATCATAACTTCGGCCACATCCGTCGATTTGCGGGCAATGGGGTGACTCTTTTATACCCTTTTCTTCCCCTCTGGTCAAGTTCTCAGGGGGGTGGATTCCTATTTTCCGGCATCATAATGCCGTTGGTTGCAGCTGATTTCCCCGCAACGGGTCAGGTTTGATTCTTTTCGGGCGCAGCAGGTCTGGACTTGGGCTGTTTCGGGGAATGGTTTTGTTTCCGGGTGTTTTTCTCTCCTCCCCTGGGACGGGGCTTTCCCTTTTTTCCGGATTTTGGGGGATATTTTTTCTGTGGTTTTTGACGCTTTTTGACCGGTTTCGGCAGGGGCTTGAGCATCTCTTCATCGGGGTATTCACACTCCAGGGTGTTTTCCAGCACTTTTTCGATCTCTGGAATGTAAAAAGAGCTGTTCTCGTCGGCAAAACTCACCGAGATACCTTCTGCTCCGGCTCTGCCGGTTCTTCCGATCCTGTGGATATAGTGTTCCGGATCCTGGGGCAGGTCGTAATTGACCACGTGGCTGACCCCTTCGATGTGCAATCCCCGGGCAGCCACATCCGTTGCCACGAGAATCCGGCTCTTTCCCTTCTTGAAGTTGTCAAGGGTCCTGATCCTCTGGCTCTGGGAGACAGCCCCTGAAAGAATGCTGCTCTTGATGCCGTATTGGTCGAGTTTTCCCGCAATTCTCTGGGTGGTGTCCCGCCGGTTGACGAAGAGGATCACCCGTTCAAGGTTTTTCGTTGAAACAAGGTTGTACAGCAGGACAAACTTCTCCTCTTCGGTAACAATATAGACCTTCTGGTTGATGTTTTCCGCAGCCTTGGTGTCGGGATCGATTTCAATCTGGGCAGGGTCTTTGGTCCACTGGGATGCGATCCGCAGTATCTCCGGGGAGAGGGTGGCGCTGAAAAACAGGGTCTGCCGGGTCTCCTTGTGGGGTGTTGAGTAGATGATCCGCCGGATATCCGGGATAAATCCCATGTCCAGCATGCGGTCGGCTTCGTCAATGACCAGGACTTCCACCTTTCCCGGCTTGACAATCTTCTGCTGGGTGAAATCGATGAGTCTGCCCGGGGTGGCGGCAATGATGTCCACGGGTCTCTTGTCAAGGAGATCCTGCTGTTTCTGGTACCCCATGCCGCCGAAGATGGAGACGATGTGGAGGTTTGAATACTTGGCCAGCGCCTTTGCATCTTTTTCTATCTGCAGGACAAGTTCCCTGGTGGGAGCAAGGATCAGTGCCCTTGGCATTGCCTTGGCTCGTTTTCCCTTGATGGGGTTCCTGACCAGCCGGGTGATGATGGTGATGAGAAAGGCAGCGCTCTTGCCGGTTCCTGTCTGGGCCCTTGCCGTGGCATCCTGCCCCTGCAGGGTGCAGGGAATTACTTCGGCCTGTACCGGCATGGCATACTGGAATTCCAGATCTGCCAGGGCGTGCATGAGGTTCAGGGGGAGGCCGAAATCATGGAACCTGGTCTTCCCCTCCTCTTCAGGGACCTGGAACTGGTCAAGGGACCATCTTTTTTTCTTTGGGGGGGCCGGTTTTTCAGCAACCGGTTTCTCAGACGGTTCGGGGTGAGTCGTTTTTGCGGGCCTTGATGTCTTGGACGGTTCGGGGGGAGACTTCTTTTCCGGGCTTAATGTCTGGTCCGGCCCGATGGGTGGCGACGGTTCCAGGGTTTCCCGGTTATCCGTTTTGCCGGCCGTTGTTTCTGTTTCCCGGGTCGCTGTTTCTTCTTCTGCTGGTGTTTTTTTTAAAAGTCTCTTGATCAGTGAAGAGATGGGGCGTATCAATAAGTTTTTCCTTTTTAAAAGCCTTGTAAACGCAAAGGCCTGGGTGTCAAAATTTTCCCATGGTTTTGATGTTCTCTACGGCGGCAAATGCCGTTGCCATGGCAACACCTGATCCGCATTTCAGGCGTGTCCAGTCGCTGTGGGCCAGGATGGAGCCTGCTGCGAAGAGATTGTCTGCAAAGGGTGTTGCCGGCGCTGCCAGGGGCCTGAACAGTTTGTCGGTTTCAATGCCTGCCCGGTTGATCTCGTGGCCCCCGGGATCAAAAAGCTCATCGCGGTGCCATTGTTCTCTGGTTTCAGGCTGGACGACGGGAAGATCCAGGAGGCTCTCCTGTATCCCGGTTCTCCCGGCAACAAGTCCTTTGCCGAGAAACCGTCCCGTTGCAAGGATGATTCCCTTTGCCTCGATGGTTGTCAAGAACTCCTGGCTGCCTGCAGAAATCTGAAAATGGCCGTTGGGCATTCGTCTGATATCTTTTACCATTTCTGGCAGAGAATGCAAACACTGTTTTTTTTCAAGCCCTTTTTGAAAGGCGGTGTGGAGCCGGATGCCGGGAACGGAAACCGGGGGGGTGGGGATCTCGAAAACAGCCGCGCCGAGGAGGGACTCCATCTCCTCCAAAGCCTCCCTGGATTTGTACAGGCCGATCATTGCCGGAAAACCGACGTATTCTGCATCCTTGACAAAGGGTTTTATCGTTTCCGCCAGCTGGATACGGTTTTGGGAAAGGTCCATGCTCCTTGCCAGATGTTCGGGGTGTACCTCTTCTAAGAGCGTTGTTCCGGGAAAATCCACACACGCGGATGTTGTCTTCGGCCACTGGCCGGCGAGGCAGGCCTGGATCTGTCTGGCACTGAACAGCTTTAAACCGTTAAAATCCACCAGGAGGGTAGGGGCCTTTGTTTCGAAGGCCTCGATCCCCTTCCACATGGTCCGGGGAACCATGTAGGTCTTTTTCCGGGTGCCGATGGAGGTGATGATGTCGATGTTGCGGTAGGCCGCCCGCTGGTAGGGAAGGTCCCGTCCTGCCAGGAAATCATTGATCTCTGCCAGGGCCGCGCTGATCTGTTTGATGTCCATTTTGCCGTAGGGGTGACCGGGAAGGTCGGTTTGTACCTGTTGGATACCCTGCCAGGGATCCAGGTGTTCCACTCCGGCAGGAAAGACCCCCATGAGGTCCATGACACCGCTGGCAAAGTGGATGGCGCTGCTCTTGCCGGTAAGA
>DATFJZ010000198.1:0-15438 GCA_035268945.1 Desulfobacteraceae bacterium
AACGCTTACCTCCAAGTTCCCTGACGGCGAGATCACGTTGCTTCCCCTGCCGGGGTTTGAACTTATCGGTGATCTTTCTGTGAATACCGGCAAGTTCATGCGGGCCATGAGCGAACGGATCGAAGGCTGGATCCACGACAAACACCAGGACAATATCGATCTGACCCGGATCGAAGAGCGCATGGACCCGGACACCGCCGATGAGATCTACGAGCTGGAGCGGTGTGTGGAATGCGGGTGCTGCATCTCGGGGTGCGCCACCAAACGCATGCGGCCGGATTTCCTCGGGGCCGCCGGCTTCATGCGGCTGGCCCGGTACGCCATCGATCCCAGGGACAAACGGTCAGACGAGGAGTTCTACGAGGTCATCGGTGACGACGACGGGGTTTTCGGATGCATGACCCTGCTGGGATGTGAGGACTATTGTCCCAAGGATCTGCCCCACCAGACACAGATCGCCTTCCTCAGGAAAAAAATGGCATTGGCCAATTAAACGTTGGAGAGGTCACAAAAATGGATGTGTTTACATACAAAGAGATGTTTCCCACAGGTGAGGACACCACGGATTACCGGCTTCTCTCCGGGGACCATGTCTCGGTGTCAGAGTTTGAGGGCAGGGAAATTGTCAAAATAGACCCCGAGGCGATGACCATGCTTGCCAGGGAAGGATTCAAGGATATTGCCCACCTCTACCGGCCCCAGCACCTTGAGAACCTGAGAAAGATCATCGATGATCCGGAAAGTTCGGACAATGACCGGTATATCGCCCTGGAGCTTCTGAAGAATGCCGTCATCTCAGCGGAAAAGATCTATCCCATGTGCCAGGACACCGGTACGGCCATTGTCATGGGCAAAAAGGGGCAACAGGTCTGGACCGGGGTTGATGACAAGGAGGCCCTTTCCAGGGGGGTATTTGATGCCTACACCGAAAACTACCTGCGGTACTCCCAGAACGCCCCCATCACCATGTACAAGGAGCAGAACACCAAGTGCAACCTGCCCGCCCAGATCGACCTTTACGCCACAAAGGGAGCGGCTTACGAGTTCCTCTTCATGGCCAAGGGCGGCGGTTCTGCCAATAAAACCTTCCTCTTTCAGATGACCAAGGCGGTGCTCAACTCCGAGGAGATCCTCCTGGATTTCATGACGGAGAAGATGCGTTCCCTGGGAACGGCAGCCTGTCCTCCCTATTACGTCTCCTTTGTCATCGGGGGAACATCGGCGGAAACCAATTTGAAAACGGTGAAGCTCGCCTCGGCCCGTTACCTTGACGGGCTGCCCGACCAGGGGGACGAGACCGGGCATGCCTTCCGGGACAGGGACATCGAGAAAAAAGTGCTGGAACGGGCCGAGTCCCTGGGTCTTGGGGCCCAGTTCGGGGGCAAGCATTTTGCCATTGATGTCCGGGTGGTAAGGCTTCCCAGGCACGGCGCCTCCTGCCCCGTGGGCATCGGGGTGAGCTGCTCCGCCGACCGTCAGATCAAGGGAAAGATCACAAAGAAGGGGATTTTCCTTGAAAAACTCGAAGAGAATCCGGGAAAATACCTGCCCGACACCGAACCGGCACTGGCCGAGGCTGTAAAGGTAAACCTTGACCGGCCCATGGACGAGATCAGGGCCCAGCTGAGCCGGTATCCCGTGGCAACGAGGCTTTCCCTGTCGGGCAGGATCATCGTTGCAAGGGATATCGCCCATTCCAAGTTCCAGGAGCGCCTGGACAGGGGAGAGGGGCTGCCCGACTACATCAAGAACCATATTGTCTACTATGCCGGACCGGCCAAGACCCCGGAAGGGGAGGCTTCGGGTTCCTTCGGCCCCACAACGGCGGGGAGGATGGACCCTTATGTTCCTGTTTTCCAGGCCCAGGGCGGTTCCATGATCATGCTGGCCAAGGGCAACCGGTCACAACAGGTGACCGATGCCTGCAAGCAGTTTGGCGGGTTCTACCTCGGCTCACCGGGAGGGCCTGCGGCCCGGCTTGGCAAGGACTTCATCAAAAAGGTCGAACTGGTGGAGTACGAAGAACTGGGGATGGAAGCGGTGTTCATGATGACCGTGGAGAATTTCCCGGCCTTTATCATTGTGGATGACAAGGGCAACGATTTCTACGCCGACCTGATGTAAACCGCCACTGATGCGTTGTCATTGCTTAATTTTAGGCTTGCCTATAATGGGAATACCCTTTTTTTGATTTGACTAAGCACCCGGCGGGGACCGTAAAACCGAAAAAAAGGGTGTTGAACCTCCTTGCCGCTCTGTGGTACGGTGGTTTCAGCGCCCTTTTTTTTTGAACAGGCAATCCCATGACATGTTCCTGTTGTGTATCAGATGCGTGGTGTGATACTGTACGTTTTAGCTGTTTGAACCATTTACCAGAGTACAGGAAACATAAAAACGTTGAAGGAATGCCATGCTTGAAAAACCCACCTACGAGGAGCTGGAAAAGAGGGTTTTGGAGCTTGAAAAATCTCTGCTTGAGCTTGAAAAAAAAGGAAAGTGCAGGGAGGAGATATCCAGGGATATTACCCAAAGCAGGAAGGCTGAACAAGAACGGCTGAACCTGCTGCGGGCCGTGGAGCAGAGTCCTGCCTCAATTGTTGTTACAGATGATCAGGGGGTCATTCAGTATGTTAATCCGAGTTTCTGCCGGACCACCGGCTATTCCGCCGGGGAAGCCGTGGGTGAGAATCCCAGGATCCTGAAATCAGACAGGCATCCGGATGAATTTTATAGAGAGATGTGGCAAACCATTGAAAACGGTCTTATATGGCAGGGAGAAGTCTGCAACAAAAAAAAGAACGGCGAGCTGTACTGGGAAAATGCAACCATCTCCCAGGTCCTCAATGAAAACGGGGATAGGATAAGTTATATTGCTGTAAAAGAGGATATTACCCAGAAGAAGGAATTGGAACAGATCAAAGAAGATGTTGAGAGGGTGTTGCGCCATGATCTTAAAACCCCTTTGAACAGCATTATCGGGTTTCCTCGCCTGCTCATGGAAACCGCCCGATTAACGGAGAGCCAGAAGCGGTATTGCCGGAATATCGAATATGCCGGAAGACACATGCTTGACATGATCAATATGTACCTTTCCATTTCCAGAATAGAGTCCGGGGAATATGAACTGGACAGGCAGCCGGTGAACATCATCAATACAATTCAGCAGATTTTTACGGAGATCAAAGACCTGGCCGGGGCAACCGATGTCAAACGCCAACTCACCGTCAATGGAAGCCCCTTTGAATATGAGGCCGATATAACAATAAATGGTGAGCAAACCCTTTGCTACGGCCTGCTGATGAATCTTTTGAAAAATGCGGTGGAAGCCTCCCATGGAAGTGGAAAGGTGCAGGTTGACATCGTTGAACTTGCTTCCGGGGTTTCCATACAGATTCACAATCAGGGAGCGGTTCCCCGGGGAATAAGAGACCATTTTTTCAAAAAATTCATCAGCTCGGGAAAACCCGGCGGCACAGGCCTGGGAGCTTACAGTGCAAAACTCATGACCGAAATACAGGGGGGCGCCATTGCCATGGAAACGTCAGAAGAAACCGGCACCACCGTCACCGTTACAATGCCGGCATGACCGCGGTCCATGGTCATGGAACCGGCCACAACAAGCCCTGAAATGAGGAGAATTATGCCATCGGAACAGGAAATTGGAGCCGCCAGAATATTAATAATAGATGATTCCCAGGCCAACCTGGATCTTTTGGAGGGGATTGTGACAAATGCCGGGTACACCTCTGTCATAACCCTCTCCGATCCCCGTGAGGCCGGGAATATTTACCAGGCCTTTCAGCCCCACGTGGTGCTGCTGGATCTCAGCATGCCCTACCTTGACGGGTTCGAAATTATGGAATTGCTTCAGGAAATTGAAAAGGACGCTTATATTCCCGTGATGGTTATAACGGCATTTCAGGACAAAAAAACCCGTAAAAAAGCCCTGGATTGGGGAGCCCAGGATTTTCTGTCAAAACCCTTTGACAACCTTGAAGTGCTGACAAGAATCCGGAACATGATCAGAATCCGCCTGCTTCATAATCAGACCCGGAACCAGAATATCATCCTGGAAGAAAAGGTGAAGATGCGTACCGCGGAGCTGGAAAAGACCCGGCTGGAGATCATCCACCGGCTTGGACAGGCGGCTGAGTACCGGGACACCGAAACAGGGGCCCATATTATCAGAATAAGCCGGATGTGCAAAGTTATGGGGGAATTGACCGGTATGACCGAAAAAGAGGTCGATCTGCTGGTCAACGCCAGCCCCATGCACGATGTTGGAAAAATAGGGGTTCCGGACAGCGTCCTGCTGAACCCCGGCAGACTCACGGCCCAGGAGTGGCAGTCAATGACCCAACACACCGTTATCGGCGGAAAACTCCTGGAAGGCCTCGAAGACGATCTCATGGTCCTGGCCCGAGGCATCGCCCTGACCCACCATGAAAAATGGGACGGCACAGGGTATCCCTCCGGCCTGAAAAAGGAGAACATACCCTTTTGCGGACGGATCGCCGGCCTTGTGGATGTGTTTGACGCCTTGACATCGAGAAGGCCTTATAAGGAACCCTATCCGGCTGAAAAAGCCTTTGAGATCATCAGTACCGGGCGGGGCAGTCATTTTGATCCAAACCTTGTGGATCTTTTTTTTCAAAACAGGGACCACTTCATAAAAATCAAAGAGGAATTTTCCGATGACGGGGATGCAGCCAGGGAAGGCTACCAGCTCAGTGAAAGGGACAGGGGATAAGATCAACAGAATTGTTTTACAGGAGCGTTCGTAATGTCGGCTTCAAATACCCCCCATATTTTGATTGTGGATGACAATCCCTTTAACCGGGAGTTGATCTCGGAAGTTGCCCTTGCAGAGGGGTTTGCCGTGAAAGAAGCTCAAAACGGTCACCAGGCTCTGGACATGGTTAAACAGACCGATTTTGCACTGGTGATGATGGATCTGCTGATGCCCGGCATGGACGGATTTGAAACCACCCGGAAAATCAGGGAAATGGGGAAAGATCTACCCATTGTTGCGGTTTCAGCCCTTGCCATGAAACAGGACCGGCAGGAAAGCTTAAGATCCGGGTGCAACGACTTTTTATCCAAACCCCTTGACCTTCAGCAACTCAAGACCGTTATTTTAAAATATACCCAAAAGAAGGCTTCAACCTTTGAAAATGGTATGCAAAACGGGGATGACGACTCTCTTCTCCTTTCATTGCCGGGATTTGAGGGCCTTTTTCTGCTGCTGGTTGAAGAAGATGGGCCGCGGAGAAAAGAGAAATCGGATTTTCTCGCCAGGGCGGGGTTTCAGGTAAAAGCCGTTGCCAACGGTGCCGATGCCATTGAATTTATTGAGAAATCCAGCGATAACGTTCAGGTTGTCATCAGCAATATTTTCACCACCGGTATTGACGGACTCGGCCTGCTCACCATCGTTAAACGAAAATTTCCCCGTATTCTGGTGTTTTTGTACACTGAATCCTATGACCCCTCGACATTTCAATACGCGGTTCAGCAGAAGGTGGACGGTATGATCCCCCGGGACCAGTTTGAAACCGCGGCCCTGGACATCATCCGGTCAGCCCTTTACCAGTCCGGGCAAAAGGGGTCCCGCACCTCGGAAGCCCGGGTGGCGCAACAGGTCCGCAAGGCACAGGAGCGTCTTATACACCCGGGCTGTATGAATATCTGTCCGTCACTGGATGTGGCCTACCAGTCTTTGTCCGAGGCCGGCGGGGATATGATGCAGTGCCGCAGATTCGGTGCAGAGGGAACATGTGGTATCCTGCTGGCCGATGTCGCAGGGCACAGTGTCATGAGTTCCTATACCAGTGCCATATTTACAGGTCTTCTCATGTCTGTCTGGGACCTTCACAGAGACCCCGTGGACCTTTTGAAGAAAATGGACAGGGAATTGTTCAAGATTGGAAACGATAAATCCCATATCTGTGCCACTGCCCTGCTGTGGGATCGGTGGTCCGGCAAATTCAGCTTTGGTTGTGCCGGCAATCCCGGCGGCCTGATGGTAACATTTGCTGCCGACGGCAGGCCCGAGTTTGAAAGGCTTCCAGGAGGCGGTATGGTGCTCGGCGTTCTTGAAAATCATGATCTGTTTCATTTCGGGACCGGCACCTTAAAGCCCCATGCCTACCTCTTTTTATTCTCGGACGGTATCCATGCATCCCAGCTGATCCGGGCAATTGAAAACAGTCCCCAACGGCTTGACCGAAGGGGCATTGCAGGAATATGCAGGCAGTTAATGGACACCATGCTGGATACAAGTGAGCCCGAGGATGATATGATCCTCCTTTGCATGCACAATGCCGCCCTGTCCGGTAAACCGGATTTTATCTCATCATACCCGGCCTCCTATGAAGGGGTTGACAGGGCCTGTTCCTGGATGAACAGCCATTTGACGGAAAGCGCCATTCCAGCTGGTAATGACAGGGATTTTGTTCTCCTGTCCGCCAGGGAAGTCCTGCTCAATGCCGTGGAACACGGCAGCGGCCGCAACTTCTCCGCCCGTTTCGAAACACTTCTTTATGTCAAAGAGGATGAACTGAAGATCACCGTTATTGATGAAGGAAAGGGGTTTGATTTAAAGAAAAATCTGAGCCCTCCAAAAGAATTGACACTGGAGCAGATCGGCAAACGAGGGCTGAGTTTTGCATGGTCAATTGCCCATGAGATTGTTGCGGAAAAAGGATCAATCACCCTGATTTTTAAAGCAAAGCCCATCCAGGAGGAAAAATAATGGAAATAAACATTTTCACCATATCAGTCAGGGAGGAATCAATATGATGGACCAGGATGAGTTGGTAAAAGTTTGTGTCAGAGAATCCCAGGCACATCTTGAGTCGATCGAGTCAGGTTTGCTTGCCGTTCAAAAAAATAATCATAAAATCGATTATGACGAGCTGCGGATAATGTCAAGGTGCTTGCGCAGCATCAAAGGCGCCTGCTCTTTTTACGGTTTTCAGAACATCGGCCGGCTGGCCCGGCAGATGGAAAACCTGCTTTTACAGCTTCTGGAGCAAAAAACAGAAGCCGTGCCCGGGCTTGTCAACGCTTTGTTGACCGGTGTCAAAGCATTGAAGGAGATGCTGGATGATATCGGGCAAAGTGAGGAGTTCCACATTGAACCTGCCCTCTCTTTGCTGGAGAAATATGCAGCGCCGGCAGGGGAATCCGGAAAACAGGTCACGTTACGGGAGACACCCCGCCAGGGAAAAAAGGAAAGAGAATTTGAGATCGATGAAGCAGACCTGACCCGGTTCGTACAGAACAATCAAGTTTTGTACACCCTTACCTTCTTTTTTAAAGAGGATTTGACGGGGAAGGGGAAAAATCCGTTTGATGTGATCAATAACATCAACAGCTGTGGGGAACTGATTGAATCCACCCTGGATGTTGACTGTATCCAGGGGCTTTCCGACTGCCTGGAAAACGACATTTCCTTTGTGTCCCTTTTTGCCACGGATATGGCCGAGGAGAGCATTGGGAGACTGCTCGATATTCCCCAGGACCGTGTCTGTCCCATTGATATGACCGATCACCTCCCACCCCGCCAGGATGCTGTTGATAAAGAGACCCTCTATTTAACACCGGAAACGGATCTGGTGGCCAGCCGCATCGAGGCCTTGAGGAGTCGGTTCTTGAAAAAACTCAAGGAAAATTCTGCCGTGTCAAAGGTTGTTTTAAAGGCGGACCACATTGAAGAGATGGATTCCCTGGGGGTCAACCTGATCATCGGCATTTACCGCCAGGTTGATTCGGAATCCAAATCCTTTGAAATTACCGGAGCCGGGGAAAAATTTTTAAAGGTGGCAGAGTTCTTCCGGTTCCCAGCGCTTTTCAACATCAACAGTGGGGACAAGACACCATGATGGAACAGGATGAATTAATCGTCGTTTTTGTTGAAGAATCCGTCGAACATCTGGAATCCATCGAGCCCGATCTGCTCAAGCTGGAGAAGGACCCTGAACATATCGATGCAAATATCGTCAACAGTATTTTCCGGGCCGTGCACAGTATCAAGGGAGCCGCCGGATTTTTTGGATTCCAGAACGTCGGACACCTGTCCCATCGAATGGAAAACCTCCTCTCCCTGTTGCGGGATGGGGAAATTGCCATCACTGACGAGTTCACAGATGCGCTTTTTTCCGGCATTGATCTTCTCAGAACCATGTTCGACGATGTGGGATCAAGCGAAGAATTTGACATACAGGAACCGGTAGACCGGCTTACGGCCCTCATAAACCAGGCGGGTCAACCGGAAAGCATCGTAACGGTAAAGGAACAGCCTGTAACCGGTAAACAGCCCAGAGAATTTGACATCCAGGAAAGCGAACTGTCCAGGTTTGTTGAAAAGGGGCAATTCCTTTACACCATTTCCATCAATTTGAAAACGGATTTGACGGATAAGGGGAAAACCCCCCTGGATTTAATCAAGAGCATCACCTCAACCGGCGAGCTCATTGAATCCAGGCTGGATATTGACGATATCCAGGGGATGGATGACTGCCTGGAAAACGAGATCTCCTTTGTTTTCGCCTTTGCAACCGTTCTGGAGCAGGACCTTCTGCCCCAGGCCCTGGAGATCCCGGAACAGAGGGTTTCGGTCATCGACATGGAAAGCCGGCAGCTCAAGCAGGGAACCGAAACCGTGGACGATTTCGTTTCAAACAAGCTTGCCCAAATGAAAAACACAGCCCCGGACAGAGACAGGGTCCGGCAGGAAAACCCCGGCCCACCGGATCACCGCCAGGGTGAAACCAGCCAGCCGGAGGTGAAAAACTCCCACACAGTGCATGCCGAAGAAAAAATACGGGTGGGCATAACTCTGCTCAACGATCTTGTCAATCTGGCCGGAGAGATGGTTCTTGGCAGAAACCAGCTCAACCAGGTCACCATGCCCCTGGTCAAGGATGTTCCGGGACTTAAGACCGTTACCGGGCATATCAGCCGTATCACAACGGAGATGCAGGAAAAAATCATGCAGATGCGGATGCAGCCGGTTTCCATGATATTCGGCAAGTTCCAGCGGGTGGTCAGGGACCTGTCCAAAAAAATGAACAAGGAGATCAAGCTCGTCACTTACGGGGAAGATGTGGAACTGGACAAATCCATTATCGAGGCCCTCTCGGATCCCCTTACCCATCTGATTCGAAACAGTGTGGACCACGGCATCGAATCCGCCGAAGAACGGGAAAAAATTGGCAAACCCAGACAGGGCACCATTGAGCTGAGGGCTTATCACCAGGCAGGACATGTCTATATCGGCATAACCGATGACGGCGGCGGTATTGACGGCCCTGCAGTGGGTGAAAAGGCCGTACAAAAAGAGCTGATTACCCAAGAGCAGATGAAGGAAATGAGTGAAAAAGAGCTGGCAAAGCTTATTTTTAAACCAGGATTCTCAACGGCCAAGCAAGTGTCCGATGTGAGCGGCCGGGGGGTCGGCATGGATGTGGTCATGACCAATATTCAGCAGGTGGGCGGCACGGTGGAAATAGATACCGAGCTTAACCAGGGCACCACCATCAGCCTGGTGCTTCCACTGACCCTGGCCATTGTATCGGGCCTTGTGATCTGCTCGGACAACCAGTTTTTCATTCTTCCAGAGTCCAATATCGATGAACTTGTCCGCATCAAACCCGATGAGATGAAAAGCCGGATCAACCTGGTTCAGAATTCCCACGTTCTCCGCCTCAGGGACATTCTGCTGCCCCTGGTTTCCCTCAAGGATGTCCTCGGACTGACCGCGAATCCGGAAAAGCAAGAGATGGCTGCGGACCGTACTGAACCTCTTCGGGTACTGGTGATCAAACACGGTTCGTCCCGGTTCGGACTCATTGTGGATTCTGTGGAAAACATTGAAGAGATCGTTGTCAAACCCCTGCCGCGGTACCTGAGCAACCAGAAATGTTTCAGCGGAGCCAGTATCATGGGCAATGGATCCATTTCCATGATTCTTGACGTGGCAGGCCTCTTTGACAAGGCAAGACTTCACCACGCTGAAATGAAACTGGAGGATAAAAACCTGAAAACAGCAGAAGGGGTTTCTGAAAAAGACCTCCAGACCCTTCTGATCTTTGACAACTACACCTCCGAGCGGTTCGCCCTGCCCCTGGAACTCATCACCCGCATTGAAAAAGTAAAACAGTCAAACCTTGAAAAAATAAAGGAGCAGCACTACCTGCAGTACCAGGGGGACAAGCTCAGGCTTGTTTTTCTGGAAAATTATCTGCCCGTGGAGAAACCCGACAGATCTCAAGAGGAGACCATTGCCATCATTGTGCCGAAGATGTTGAAATATCCCATGGGAATCGTGATCGGTTCTGTCCAGGGAACCATCAATGAAGCGGTGGAGATCGACACCCAATCCATAACAGCCCCGGGACTTTTCGGGTCTGCCATACTGGACGGGAAAATCACCCTGCTTCCCGACATGTACCGTCTTTTTGAACTTGCTGCCCCTGAATGGTATGACAGCGGGGAAGGTTCAAAAAAGGATCAACCCCTGGCCAAACGAATCCTCATTGCTGAAGATACCCCGTTTTTCAGGATGATCGAAAAAGATTATCTCATCTCATCGGGGTATGAGGTCCTGGAAGCGGAAAATGGAAAAGAGGCCCTGGAAATTCTAGAACGGGAAACCGTGGACGGGGTGATCCTGGACATTGTCATGCCGGAAATGGACGGGTGGCAGACCATCCGCGCCATCCGGGCCGACAGCAGTCTCAAGGATATTCCGGTCATGGCCGTGACCTCCCTGGCAGAGGATGTGGAGGCGGAGCAGAGGAGCAAAAAGGAAGGATTTACCAAGTGGGAGGCCAAACTGAACAAGGAACGCTTGCTGGAAAAACTGGCCGAAATGTTAAACATCAAAAGGGAGGCGGGATAATGCAGCGGCAGATCACCACATTTATCCTGGGGGATACCCGGATAGGAATCGATATCCTCCTTGTAAGGGAAGTATACCGCCATATGTCCGTGACTCCGGTTCCGGATTCTCCCCCGCATCTCAGCGGGCTGATGAATCTCAGGGGACGGGTGGTGACGGTGATTGATCTCAATGTGTGCCTCTCCAGGCCGGCAACCAAAAATCTGGAGACCAACCGACTTTTGGTGATGAAAACAGACAAGGAAATTGAAAAATACAAATCCGCCGGTCTTTTGAAAAATATCTCCATTGGAGACGATATGGTGGGATTTCTCATCGATGGGATGGATGACGTGATTTCCATTGATGATTCAGAGATATTCCCTGCCCCTTCGCACCTGGATCAAGTGGAGGCAGCTCTGATCCAGGGGGTGATCAAGCAGGGGGAGGAACTGATTATTCTGCTTGATGTCCCTTCTGTGCTGGAAAAAATAATGAAGGCCTGTGAAAGCGTTTAAGGGCCATGGAAACAATAAAATATACCATTGCAACTGGTTTTGTTACTCGATTTCTGCGTTGCGCGGCAATGGGTACTGAGCATTGAACTCGAGTAACCGGCATGGCCGATCCATATTGTCTTATCTAAACCGAACACTTAAAAATACTTGATTTTTCGAAAGCCATTATAATGCCAATCTGCAAAATTATTTTTAGAAAACCTAAGAAAATAAACCGGAGGTAGTAATGTTTTCATTGAAAAACGTGAAAATGAAACCCAAACTGATCTCTCTTTTTCTCATCGCAGGTATTGTGCCCCTTGTCCTAGTTGGATTTTTCAGCAGTTTTAAAGCCCAGAAATCCCTGATTCATGACGCGCACAATCAGCTGACCTCAATAAGGGAAATCAAGAAAGAGCAAGTCCAGGAGTATTTCCACCAGAGAAGAGAGAATATGAATGTTCTTGTCGAAACGGTGGGAACCTTGAGAAAGGAGGCGTTTGACAAGCTCGAAGCCGTCCAGCACGCAAAAATGGATGCCATTGAATCCTATTTCAAAGATATGTTCATGAAGATGAGCATGTTTGCAAACAGCAAAGATGTAAAAGAGCTTTATGACAGGCTGGTGGTGTACCACGATGAAATGGACACCCCGCCGCGGGGCAACTATGACGTCACCACGTATGAATACAAAAATATATGGAGCACCCTGGGTACAAATATTAAAGACTTTCAGCAGGAAAGCGGTGTGTATGATGTGTTCATGATTTGTGAAGCCCACGGACATGTGATGTATTCGGCGGCCAAAGAGGATGATCTGGGAGAGAACATCGCCCACGGCAAATACAAGGACTCGGGGTTAGGCAAGCTCTGGTCCAAAATGGTTGATTCAGGCGAACCCGAAGTCGTGGATATGGCCCCGTATGCACCGAGCAACGGAGATCCCGCCATGTTCGCAGGCTATCCCATACATGATGAAGCAGGAAAAATGATCGGAATCATTGCATTCCAGCTTCCCATAGACCAGATCAACAAGGTGATGACCACACGTTTCGGTCTGGGAGAGACGGGTGAATCGTATCTGGTGGGGCAGGACAATCTTATGCGCTCCGATTCCCGTCTTGACCCGGAGAACCGCACGGTACAGGCGAGTTTGAGGAACCCGGAAAAGGGAAGGGTTGAAACGGAAGCGACTGAAGTCGCACTTGCAGGGAAAAGCGGGAATGATGTAATCAGAAACTACAACGGAAATCCCGTGCTTTCCGCTTATGATCCATTGAAGATCAAGGACCTTTCCTGGGCCGTGATCACGGAACTCGACGTGGCGGAAGCCTTTTCCCCAAAAGATCATTCAGGGGAATACTACTTTAAAAAATACACGGACATGTACGGGTATTACGATATTTTCCTGATCACCCCGGACGGGTACTGTTTTTACACCGCAGCCATGGAGGCGGATTACCAGACCAACCTGATAAGCGGCAAGTACAGGGATTCAAACCTGGGCAGCCTGGTGAGGAGGGTGAAGAAAACCAAAGAATTCGCTTTGGCGGATTTCGAACCCTATGCACCGTCCAATGGTGAGCCGGCAGCTTTTATCGCCCAGCCCGTGCTTCACGGAGAAGAGGTGGAACTGATCGTTGCGCTCCAGCTGTCCCGTAAAGCCATCAACAAAATGATGCAGCAGCGCGCAGGAATGGGGGAAACCGGGGAGACCTACCTTGTGGGCTCTGACAAACTTATGAGATCGGAGTCGTATCTGGACCCTGAAAACCACAGCGTCGAAGCCTCTTTTGCCGATCCAAACGCCGGCAGTGTGGACACAAAAGCATCCGAACTTGCCCTTTCAGGCAAAGAGGGGGTCAAAACCATCAAAAATTATATTGGAAACGATGTCTTTTCCGCATTTACAACCGTGGACCTAAAGGATACCACCTGGGCGCTTATTGCTGAAAAGGACGAGTCCGAGGTGCTTGCGCCGGTAAAAAACCTCCGAAATTCCATCATTCTGATTTCAGTGATCATCGCCATTGTTGTTGCCGCAGGCGCCTATTTCATCGCCCGCATGATTTCCGGACCCCTGCTGAAGGGTGTTGAATTCGCCGATGCCGTGGCAAAAGGAGATCTGACGGCAACCATCGATGTGGACCAGAAAGATGAGGTTGGGATGCTGTCCCAGGCTTTGACCGATATGGTAAAAAATCTGCGGAAGATCATGACAGAACTCACCAACAACACCGACAGCCTGTCAGGGGCGTCCAAGGAACTCTCTTCGGTTTCCTCCCAGATGGCCTCGTCGGCAGAGGAGATGGATGCCCAGTCCTCTTCGGTGGCATCGGCTACAGAACAGGTGTCCGCCAGCGTCGGCACCGTGGCGTCGGCAGCAGAACAGTCCAGTTCTTCCGTGGCCAGCATCGCCTCCATGACCGAAGAGATGTCCTCCACATTTTCCAATGTGGCCGAATCGGCCCACAAAACTTCGGACAGAGTGGGAAAGATGGCAAAAGACAGCGAAACCATTTCGTCGGGGATCAATACCATGGCCGCCGCCGTGGAGGAGATGACGGCCTCTTTGAACGAAGTGGCCCAGAACACCCAGCAGGCCAGCCGGGTCTCCCGCAACGCCAACCAGGCGGCAGAATCCATCAATGATAAAATGGACGGCCTTGTCAACGCATCCAAACAGATCGGCAAGGTGGTGGGCGTGATCAAGGATATTGCCGATCAGACCAATATGCTGGCCCTGAATGCCACCATCGAGGCGGCAGGAGCAGGAGAGGCAGGCAAAGGGTTTGCCGTTGTTGCCGGAGAGGTCAAGGAGCTTGCCAAGCAGTCCGCCGATGCCACGGATGAAATCTCAGGACAGATCGATGAGATTCAGAACAGCACTAATGCCGTTGTGGATGCCATCGTGGAAATCAGCAAGGTGATCGAGGAAGTGGCAGGTATCAATGAAACCATTGCCTCGGCCGTGGAAGAGCAGTCGGCCACTGCCGGGGAGATCTCCCAATCCGTTGCCCAGAATGCCCAGACCGTCCAGGAGGTTGCCGAAGATGCCGGCCAATCCTCCCAACTGGTAAGCGATATTGCCAGGTCAACGGATGAAGCCAACAGCACAGCCTCCGAAGTGGCCCGGCATGTATCCGAATTGTCCGATGCGGTCAGGGAGGTGGCCAAATCCTCCGCCGAGGTGGCCAATGCTACCACCGATATTTCCGATAATATTCAGGGCATCAGCACCGCGTCAAAGGAAACGGCCACCGGGGCCAACCAGACCAACGAATCAGCCAGTGAGCTGGCCAGGATGGCGTCATCCATGGCTTCCCTTGTGCAGCGGTTTAAAATGTAGTTTCCAGTAAAAATATGGGGTAAAGCCTGAAATGAAAAGGACCTTAAAAATTCTTGTGGTGGATGACACCATATTTTACAGAACCCTGTTGTCCAAACTGGTGGAAGCGATCCCCGGTGCCGAAGTTACAGGGATCGCCTCCAACGGAGAACTGGCCGTAAAAAAGGTGGAACTGACCCGGCCCGATCTGGTGTTGATGGATGTGGCAATGCCCAAAATGGACGGTCTCCAGGCCCTCGAAAAGATCAACCAAGAGTATCCCGAAGTGGACGTGGTCATGGTGAGCGGCATTGAAGCAGAATCGGCCGGCTTGACTGTGAAGGCCCTTGAAAAGGGGGCTCTCGATTTTGTGCCCAAGCCGAGGACCGATTCCAAAGAGACGGCAACAGAAGAGCTGAACTCGGCATTGATCCCCTTGATCAGACTTGCCCGAACCCGTGCCAACTCCAGGCGGGCAGGGAAATTCCACTCTGCCGAACCGGCTGAGGCTGTGAAAGATCCCTTGATACATTCGGCCCGGCCGGAAGCTGTGGTGAAAAAGAAAATCCCACAAAGTGAAAAAAGACAAATTCCCCGGATCGACCTTGTGGCTGTAGGAGTTTCCACCGGCGGCCCCAATACCC
Source organism: Desulfobacteraceae bacterium (assembly GCA_035268945.1). Taxonomy (GTDB): domain Bacteria; phylum Desulfobacterota; class Desulfobacteria; order Desulfobacterales; family Desulfobacteraceae; genus DATFJZ01. Next base: position 15,355 of record DATFJZ010000198.1, read on the forward strand.
TGAAGAAAATCATCCCTCAAATAGGAGCGGATCTGCCGGTGCCGATCCTTGCGGTCCAGCACATGCCCCCGGTTTTTACGGCAA
>DATFJZ010000199.1:0-5428 GCA_035268945.1 Desulfobacteraceae bacterium
ATCCCGAAAGCCAAGTTCAAAAAAAATCAATATCATTCATCAAAAACCGGAATCCTGGATTCCGTCTCAGCACAGACCAATTCAAGAATATCATCAGGGACCTTTTGTGGTGGATCAAGCCCATGGTTCCGGATGTCCCAAAGATCAAGGTGGCGCAGTATTTGTTCAATGACGTCAAGGTCTTCAATAAAACTGATGACTCTCATAGGCCCCTGGCATTTTGGACACACAAGTGGATCACCTTCATAAATTTTCTGAATCCTACAATAGATGTCCTCATCCAGTGTGAGATTGGAACACCCTTGACGCGATCCGGGCCACGGGCGGCAGCGGTGAACTGCTCTGTTTCGATGTCACGGACAAGAACGCTTCAGAGCAGGCGGTGAAGAAAATAGTGAAAGAGAAGGGAAGAATCGACATCCTGTTGAACAATGCCGGTGTGAGGGATGACAACGGCCTGCTCTATCTCCAGGTGATGGACAACAAGCTTGCCGCCTGCGGCATCAACGACTACCGCATGGCCGCCTCCCAGCTGGCCCAGACCACCCTGCGCTCCTGCATCGGCGAGATCGATCTTGACAAAACCTTTGGGGAGCGGGAGACCATCAACAGCCAGGTGGTGGACTCCATTGACCAGGCGGCACGGATCAACGAGGCCGAAGGCCATGCCCAGGAGATTCTGGCCGTTGCCAGGGAAACCGCCGAGGGGCTGGAGCTAATCGCCGGGCAGCTTGAGAACGACGGCGGACAGGCCGCAGCCAGCACCGTTGTCATGGCCGCCATGAGCACCACACCGTTTTTGAGGAGCATGCCTGAAAGGCTGAGAAACCCCAGCAGGGACATGAACCCGAAGGACTGGCCGGCCCCGAGAAGCCCTGCCGTCACCCTGATGTATCAACCGGATCGATCCTGGAGCTATATCGGCAGATACTCAGTGAGTTGGGAATGGATGTCGGCAGTTCATCCAGGGCAGTCATGATTCGAAAAATCAAGCATGAAGTGCTTGAATTTGTGCATGGAAAAAAGATGAAAGTTGTCCTGATCATAGATGAAGCATCTTTGTTCCGGCTTGGTGTGCTCACGGAACTGCATACCTTGACCCAGTTTGAAGGCGACTCAAAGCCTTTTTTGCCTCTGATTCTTGCAGGTCAAAGCAACCTGGTTGATAACCTGACCTTCCCAAATTCAATGCCCCTGGCCTCAAGAATCGTTGGCCGGTGCCATCTCCATGGTGTCGACAGACAAGGCATGGAGGAATATATAACCTGGGGCGTCTAAATCTGCCGTTTTCGATTGCTCAATTTTTTGCAAGTCCGATGGTAAATGCCGGGAACAGGATGTGAAACGATACGGTAAAGGCAAACTGCAGACGTGCCAGAAAAACAGGATCAAGTGTTCCCATCGTTATATTTCCCTGAGGGGTTGAAAAAAGTGGCTTTTCCCGTGGTTCCGGGCAAAACTGTTCTAAAAAACACGCATGTCAACGGTTTCACTGGTTGAATAAAAAAAATATTACACTCTTCGCTCATGGTTTGTCAACAGAATCCGGAAAAGTCTTCTCTTCCTCGGCGTACAGATGTCGCAAAAAAAATTACCCGGTTGACAAATACTGTTTTGACGTGTAATGTTTCGAGTCCAAAGTAGATAAGGTGCCAATGCGGCCCTTTTTTATATGAAACTTTGTTCAACCGAACCGAAGTTTCTGCTTTTGTTGTGGGTCGAACGGTATGTAGCCAGATCGGCCCGTGGCCGTTATTTGGAACAGAAGCAAAACCCGGGAGGGGGGCGCACCGGAATCAAGGAGAACGGGAAGAATGGTGGAGCCGGAACAACAGCAGACATGGAAACTTCCGGAAGTGGAAAGCGAAACATACTTCACAAAACAATCGGTACAATGCAAATTGTACACATACAACGGGTTCGCTGCCTGATTTTTCCCGTCGCATATATTGAGTGCATTAGTTGTACGCCTTCTTTCCGGCTTTTACAGAACGTCCTGTTTGTTCGATTAAACCGGAGGGCAGGAGTATTTCTTTTATATCTTTTTTATGTACAACCAATCAAAGAGGAGTTAATTTTTATGAAAAACTGTTTGTTGAAAATTGCTTTTGCAGCACTGTTGACGATCGCTATCTGCCCGGCCGGGATAGCCGGGGCGGGAAATCTGCCCGGAGAAGGAAAAACCGTTCAGCCGGCAAGGGCCACCTGGACCACCGGATTCGTACTTGAAGCGATTTATTCAAGGGCGCTGGAAGATCTCGGCTATGAAGTAAAAGACCCCAAGAAACTCGCCAACCCGATTTTCTACAAATCACTCGTTCTGGGAGACGTGGATTTCTGGGCCAACGGCTGGTTCCCCCTTCACAACACCCAGCTTCCGCCGGATTTTGAAGAAAAAGCGGAAAAGGTCGGTTATGTTGTCAGGGCCGGCGGTCTGCAGGGGTATCTGGCCTCCAAGGAGCATGTGGAGAAATTCAACATTACCTCTCTTGCCGATTTCAAACGCCCGGAAGTCAAAAAAGCGTTCGACTCCAACGGAGACGGAAAAGCCGATCTCGTGGGCTGCCCTCCCGGATGGGGGTGTGAAAAAGCCATCAGCTTTCACATGGATGCCTACGACCTGAGAGACCATATCAACGTAATCAAGGCCTCCTACAGCGCGAGTATGGCCGACGCCATCGCCCGTTACAACAACGGGGAACCCATTGTTTTTAATACCTGGACCCCCAACTGGACAGTGAACAAACTGGTCCCCGGTGAAGACGTCCTCTGGATCAATGTCCCGGAAACCATTCCCAACCCCGGCCAGAAAGGGTTTGAAGACGCCATGGTAGGCCACGGCATCCCTGGCGCAGTCACCGATCCGGTCAAATTCGGCATGGTGGCCAACGACATCGTGGTTGTGGGGAACAAGGAGTTCTTGAAAGCCAATCCGGCAGCCGCAAAAATGTTTGAAAGCATCTCGGTTCCGCTCGAGTACATCGCCGACCAGAACAACCGGATGTACGAGGGAGAAGACAAACAGAAAGATATCGAACGTCATGCAACCGAATGGATCGAGAAAAATCGCGACAAATGGGACAAATGGATCAAGGCTGCCCTGGCGGCGGCTGAATAACCCATTCCCTCAATGCCCGGGATTGAAAACTTTTCCCGGGCATGTTTCAATTTCAACCGGCTTGAAGTGACCCGCTGAGTTCGACGGGGGTCACTTGCAATATCTCAAGAACCTTCTCCCCCTCAGTCAGGTGCAGTCTGCCGATAATGCGCACCCTTTGCCGCAGAAAGCGGCTCGGGTCCTGGCCTTCAATAATTCGATACTCTTTTTCGTCCGTGGTCTGGAGCATGATACAAGGCGTCATCGAACCGTCGCGCATTTCAAACAACTCTATCAGAACTCCGATATACTCTTGAAGCTCGCCGCCTTTGATCTTTTCCATAGGTTCCCTCCCCGCCAGTGCTGGGTCATTCGGTCACATTTGCATGGCACTCTTCCCGGTCGTTGGGTCTTAGCACATGGGCTGACATGGTGCAAACAAATAACGCTACACCTCTTAAAATCCGTATTTCCGTTACGTTTCAGAGTATTCCCTGTTGGGGATATCCTCCAGGGAGATCTCGAGATCGACTTCCTTTTCCATAAACTGATCCATTTTGGCTGTCATTTCCTCGACCCTGGCCGTGAAGATGCAGATGGCTGCACCGGTTTTTGCATTGGACATGGCCTGTTCCACGGCCTCGTCTTCATCCCGGATAAATACCACCTTGGGTTTCTTGACATTGCTGCCGGCCCCGTTTAGGAGCAGCTTCGCCACTTCCTGACTGTCCCGGCCCCGGGCATAGTCTTCATCCTCCCAGACAATGATCTCATCAAAGTGCTCAGCCGCCACCCAGCCGATATTGTACAGGTCCTGGTCTCTTCTGTCTCCGGTTCCGGCAAGAATCGCCACCTTGCAGGATGCTCCCAACTGATCGACAAATTTGCCCACGGCATCGATGCTGGTGGGATTATGGGCATAGTCAATCAGGGTCTTGAATTTTTCGAATTCAAAAACATTCATCCGGCCGGGCAGTTGAGCAGCGGAGGGGACAAAGGTCTGCAGGCCGAGTCGGATATCTTCGACTTTGACGTTTTGCACATACGAGGCCAGGGTTGCAGCCAAAACGTTTTGAATTTGAAAAGCGGCCTTGCCGTAGTAGGTCAGGGGTATTGAGGTAACCTTCTCCACGGGTATCTTCCAGTCACCTTTTTGCAAAACGATAACCCCGCTTTCGTAGTAAACAGCGATCCCTCCCCCGACACAATGCTCCTTGAGACGAGGATTGTTTTCATCCATGCTGAACAAGGCGGTTTTGCAGGGAACGTCTTTCTGCATGGAGAAAACATGATCATCATCGGCGTTTAAGACCGCATACCCATCTGCATGCACGTTCTCGGCAACCAGGGACTTCACCCGGGTCAACTGCTCTAAAGTGTGAATGCCGCGTAATCCCAGATGATCCGAGGCGACGTTGGTTACCACCCCCACATCGCAGAGGTCATAGCCCAGGCCGGCTCGGAGCATGCCCCCCCTGGCGGTCTCGAAAACAGCGTAATTCACCGTGGGATCACGCAGGACGAACCTTGCGCTTTCCGGACCTGAGCAGTCTCCTTTGTACAGGAGCTGATTCTGAATATAAATGCCGTCCGTCGTGGTATAGCCCACTTTTTCACCTGCCGTTTTCATAATATGGGCGATCAGGCGCGTGGTGGTGGTCTTTCCATTGGTGCCGGTCACGGAAACGATGGGGATCCGGCCCGAATGCGAGGTGGGAAACAGCATGTCCAGGACCGGTGCGGCCACGTTTCTCGGCTTGCCCAGGGTCGGGCCAAGATGCATGCGAAACCCCGGCCCTCCATTGACCTCAATGATGGCCCCGTTGTTTTCCGTGATCGGTTCGCTGAGGCTGGGGGCAATGATATCTATGCCGCAAATATCCAGATCAATAAGCCTGGCTACCCGCTCGGCCATGAATTGATTAAAGGAATGCACGGTCTCGGTCACGTCTTCGGCAATTCCGCCGGTGCTCAAATTGGCCGTGCTCTTGAGATAGAGGATCTGATCCCTGGGCAGAACCGAATCCAGACTCAAACCGGCCTGGTCCAGAATGCGGTCGGTCATTCCATCCACGCTGATTTCCGTCAGCACATTCTCATGTCCATAACCGCGCCGGGGATCCTGGTTGACTCTGTCGATACACTCCTGGATGGTGGAGGTCCCGTCACCCACCACATGGGCCGGTGTGCGCCTGGCAGCGGCCACTAATTGATAATTAATGACCAGCATCCTGAAATCCGCTCCCTGAATACAGGTTTCGACAATCACCCGGTATGAGTGTTGTTGGGCCACTTCGAAGGCATTCCGGGCGTCCTCAGGGGTTTGGATAT
>DATFJZ010000200.1:0-5753 GCA_035268945.1 Desulfobacteraceae bacterium
TTGATCATAACATCGGCCACCCCATCGGCCATCCGGGGGTGGGGTCAGGCCTGCGTTATTGATACTTTTGTTTAAATTTGTCTTTAAACACAGGCCTTTGACAAAAGCACAATAACGCAGGCCTGACCCCTTTGGCCCGCCTGACCCCTTTGGCCCGCCAAATGTGACGAGTGGCCGATGTTATGATCAAGCCCGAAAAAGGGGCTTTTTTCCCCTCTTCGGGACAGAGGAACTGGGATATAGCGGCTGTCCAGGACCTTCGTTTTATCATTGACACCCATGGTGCCATTATTATACATTACCTTGCCAGGGTGGGGGAGACCGGCAGCTATTATTGCCCTTTGCAGGATCTGCCACCCCGATGATACTGGCTATAACGGCCCGGGGCCGTTCGTATAGATCAGGCAAACGTTTAATTTTTAATTTTTTCAAAAGGAGCGTAAGAAATGATGACCAGGAAAATGTTGACTCTCATGCTGATTGCAGGCGTGGCTGTTCTGTTTTCTTCTGCAGGTATTTTTGCCGGCACGGAAGTGGAGGATACCATCACGATGGAAACCAAAGAGTATGCCAAGCACAGAAAAGGACTTGTGGAATTTACCCACAAAAAACACGCTGAAGATTACGGCATTGAGTCATGCGGTACCTGCCACCACGATGCCGACGGCAATCCCCTGTCAGATCTCAAAATGGGCGATGATGTTCAGCGGTGCGTTGAGTGTCACAAAGGGACCGAAAAGAAAAGAGGCGAAAAGATCTCCAAAAAAGAGAAAATCATGAAGTATCACGAAGAAGCCTTGCATGCCAATTGCAAGGGCTGCCACAAGGATTGGAACAAGGAAAAGGGCTTTGGAAGAAGGGACAAGGAAGCTGCACCAACAGGCTGCAGCGACTGCCACCCGAGAAACTAAGTCCCGGGCCGTTCCCGGAGATGGTTCAATGAAAAGGGTTTTTCCGTCAAACGGAAAAACCCTTTTTTATTTGCGAAGCAAGGTGTCAGAGCTAAGGTTCAGGAGTGGTCACAGGATTTATTATACCGTAATATCCCCCGACATGCTTTTATTGCTTGGCGGTACAAAATCAAACCAGGACAGAGATAGGGACAGGGATAGGGATAGGGACAGGGACAGGGACAGGGAACTTCCAAAAGTCAAAGTAGTAGCGGAAGAGAACCCTATTGTTTTCTGCGCTTGTGTTCCAAAGCCCTGTTAACAAGGGCCTCAGCCCAGGAGGGAACACCGGGGGCAAGAATATGGGTATAGGTGGCAAAGACATTCTGCCTTGTAAAACCGTCCTGCTTATCGACAATGCCCCTTCCCCGGTCCATGCGAAAGGCCATCTCTTCCCGCTTAAAATCGATGTCCAGGATGGTGGAATACCTGAATTCATGCCCGTGGATCACCTCCCCCTCTGGAAAAAAGGGATTGGCATTGACAACTGTCACCCGGGTGTATCCGTGCCCCACCGGTCTCGCTGACAGTCCGAAGGCAATGGGCAGAATGTCGGTCATGGGATAGACCCTGGTGTCAAGGGTAAGGCTCCTGCCGAGAAACATCAGCCCCCCGCACTCGGCATAGATGGGAAGCCCTTTTTCGGCCAGCTGTTTCAGCCGCTGCCGAAAACCGAGATTATCCGAAAGTTTTGCCGCATGGGTTTCGGGAAAACCGCCCCCCATATAGATGGCATCCACATCTGGAATAGTGGTGTCCGTTAGCGGACTGATAAATTTAAGGAGAGCCCCCCTGCTCTCAAGGGCTTCCAGGTTGTCGGGGTAGTAAAACTGAAAGGCGGAATCCTTTATCACACCGATGACAGGAGCGGTGGTGTGCTGTGAAACCTGGGATTCCCCGGAAAGGGGTGACGGGGTGACAGTCCCAGGGGAGTCTTTCTCCACTTTGGAAAAAACATCGTGGCGGGAAACATCAGGGAAAGCGGTTTGGTCAGATGCCGCTTCAGCGGTGTCATCATCCAAAGCATGGCCATCGGCGAAATCAGGGGAGGCGGTGTCCGTACAGTCGGTGTACAGGCGGTCAAGGTCGATGTTCTCCCTTGCAAATTTCGCCGCAGCTTTGATGGAAGCCGCGGTAAATGAGTGCTCGGCAGAGGGGACAAGCCCCATGTGTCGTTCGGGAAAATCTTCTGCCTTTAATTTGGGAACAGCCCCATATACCGGCAGGCGGCAGTATCGCTGGATATTGTCCCGGACCTTGCCCTCATGGCGCTTGCCGGCAACGCGGTTCAAAACGATCCCCATTATATGGAGATCCGGATCAAAAACGGTGCAGCCCATGACAAGGGCGGCAATGGTGCGGGTGGATTTGGTGCAGTCTACAACGAGGAGGAGGGGAATTTTGAGAAATTTTGCGATCTCTGCGGTGCTGGTTTCCCCCTGGACATCAATGCAGTCGTAAAGACCTCGGTTGCCTTCGACAAGGGAGATATCGGAATTGAGCGAATTTTTCAGAAATGACGCTTTCACCTGGTACGGCGGACAGCAGAAGGTGTCCAGGTTGTAGCAGGGCCGACCGGCTGCCTGGGCAAGCCAGCCGGCGTCAATATAGTCGGGCCCCTTTTTGAAGGGGGCGACGCGTAAACCCTTTTCCCTCCATGCAGCCGTGATCCCGAGGGAGATGACTGTTTTCCCTGTTCCCCCCCGCAGGCCGGCAATGGCAAGCCCTGGAACTTTTCTATTCTGTTGCTGCATGGAAGACAGGAGAGGTTACTCGCCCTCGGCTCCGGCCTGTTTTCCAGCACCCTTGAGTCCGTACATGGTGGTGCTGCCGCTGGACCAATAGGTCAAAACTTCTTCCTGAACCAGGATGTTAATGACTTTCTTGATGGCCCTCAGCTTGTCATCGGGAAAGACCTTCTGGAAATCGTTGAAATAGAATTTGGTCTTGTTTTTGGATTTCTTTTCCATATAATCCACAACGGCTTTTTTTGCCGCTTCTTTGTCGGCAAGAAGATCACTCATTTTCGGTACCCCTTTTTTGAATTTCGTAGATGAAGCGTCCGGTGGCTGCTCCCCGCTGAGTCGAAACATCAGGGGGGTCCTGGGATAAACCCAGGGACATCAGCCCCAGTATCCATCAAATCGCCCTATCCATCCCCTCCCAAATAAAATTTTTGAAAGAGAGGTTCCAGCGAGAGAGTTAACTCCCCGCCCGTCAAAACAGACAGCTGACAGGCGGGGAATTTTCTTTTACCGGAAGATCCGGTCAACCAGAAACGAGACTAGAACTTGAAGTTCGTTGTCTGGCGCCAGGTGTTGTATGCCTGCTGACGGAAGTCATCGATGAGGTGATGGGTAAATTCAAGCTCACAGGCGTCAAAGAACTTTTCCCATCCGATTCTCTCGGCCCAGTCGCCGAGGCGCTCGTACTTGTTGGCACCCCTGGCATAGGCTTCCACCATCTGACGGATCGCCTTTGTCATGGAAGGCCATCTCGGCATCTCGTTGGGCAGGAAGCCCACAACAACCTTGGAGAACATGGGGTTGCTGATTCTGTTGGAAACCTTTCCGCCGGCCATGAGAACGATGCCGTCTCCCTCGGTGTCGGCAAGGGGCAGGGAGGGACACATGGTGTAGCAGTTACCGCAGTACATGCATCGTTCGTTTTTCACTTCAACGGATTTCACTTCGTTGCCGTTGTCGAGTTTTACCTTGGACGGTTTAATGGCTGCCGTGGGGCAGGCAGAAATGGCCAGGGGAATCTCGCAGAGCTTGTCCAGGTACTCGTGGTCAATCATGGGGGGCTTTCTGTGATATCCGAGGATGGCGATGTCAGAGCAGTGTACAGCGCCGCACATGTTCAGGCAGCACGCCATGGAAACCCGGAGGTGGGCGGGCAGTCTCATGTCCTGGAAATCGTCAAACAGCTCATCCATGGTGGCCTTGACCGTACCGGAAGCGTCGGTTGCCGGAGTGTGGCAGTGGATCCAGCCCTGGGTATGAACGATGTTTGTGATGCCGGCACCGGTTCCGCCGATGGGGAACTTCTGGCTGCCGCCGGGGAACTTTCTGCTCTTCAGATCGTTCTTCAGGGGCTCCACCTTGTCCTTGGCGTCCACCATGAACTCGATGTTGTTTCTTGTGGTGAACCGAAGGTGACCGTCACAGTGCTTGTCGGCAATCTGGCAGATCTCTTCGATGTGGGTGGTGCTCATCAGACGGCAGCCGCCGACCCTTACCGTATAAACCTCATCTCCCGATTCTGCGACATGAACCAGTACGCCGGGCTCGAGGATCTCGTGATGGGACCATTTACCCTTGTTCTTTGCAATCACAGAAGGATAAAACTCATCATATTTTCTTGGACCGATGTCGGTAATTCTGTTTTCCATCGGTTTGTCTGGGTTATAACCAGATGATATAAATGCCATGTGTATTCTCCTTTACCCTATCTATGGTGGTGTTTTCTGTATTCTTCAACGTCACGTTCCCAACCGCCGGGGACCTCATCCTCTTTCCAGAAGATGTACGGGTTGGTTCTGGGATACTGTACATGCTGGGGAAGAGCTTCAATACCGGTCATTTCCAGGAGTTTCTGGAAACCCTGGCGCATGATCAACTCGCCGAGTCTTTCGCGGTTCTTGCCCTCTTCCATCCACCAATCCCAGATGCTTTCAATAATCTCTGTGATGGCTTCGTAGTCGTTATCAGGGTTAACCTCGACAAAAGGAACCAGGAGGGAACCCATCTGGGCACCGTCAAGGATGGGAGCCTTTGCTCCGACGAGGATGGAGCAGCCTTTTTCCTTGCCCGGTTTCAGGGCACGGGGCATGACATTGATGCAGTGCATGCAGCGGGTGCAGTTGGCATTGTCAATGGAGAGTTTTTTGTTCTCAAAGCTCATGCAGCCGGTGGGGCAGAGATCAATGACCTCTTTCTGGATGTCAAAGGGACCCCAGTCCTTGCTTCCCCGGTGGGAACCGCCGTTGGACGGATAGGCAGGATCGTTTTCAGCGTACTTGTTCACGGCATCCTGATCCACCTGAATGTCGTCTTTCCATGTACCGATGAAGGACATGTCGGAACGGGCGATGGAGGCGACACAGCCGTTGGGGCAGGCGTCAAACTTGAATTTGAACTTGTAGGGAAAGGCCGGACGGTGGAGCTCGTCCTGGTACTCGTTGGTCAAGAAATGACAAAGGGCCTGGGAGTCATAGCAGGCGTATTCGCATCTTGACTCACCGAGGCAGTCGGCAGGGGTTCTCAGGTTGGAACCGGATCCGCCAAGATCCTGCTTCAGGTCATGGGTCAGTGTCCAGAAGATCTCTTCGAGCTGGGGGGTTGTGGTGCCAAGGAAGATGATGTCACCGGTGGCGCCGTGCATGTTGGTAATACCGCTGCCCCTGAAGTCCCAGAGCTTTGTGATATCCCTTAAATAGCTTGTGGTGTAGTACTTGCCCGCCGGCTGGCTGACCCGCATGGTGTGGAAATGCTCAACACCGGGGAACATTTTCGGCTGGTCGCAGTAACGACCGATAACACCGCCGCCGTAACCGAAAACACCAACAATACCGCCGTGCTTCCAGTGTGTTTCACCGTGTTTGTAAGAAAGCTCAAGAACACCTAGAAGATCGTCTACAACATCTACGGGCACCTGATACTCAACATTATTCACATTTTTAGCCCTTGCTTCCGACTCCTGCTTAAGGTCGGAAACAAAACTGGGCCATGGACCGGATTCTAGCTCATCCAGCATAGGAGTTTCATGTTTTGCCATCGCCTTACCTCCATAAAGATAAAG
>DATFJZ010000201.1:0-3771 GCA_035268945.1 Desulfobacteraceae bacterium
TGTCGGCCATCGAAGACGCCGCCTGCCCCACCTGCGGCTCCTGCTCGGGGATGTTCACCGCCAATTCCATGAACTGCCTCACCGAGGCCATCGGCCTGGGACTGCCGGGCAACGGCACGGTGCCGGCGGTCATGGCGGCCCGGCTCAACATTCCCTGCATTATCATCAGCGGAGGCCCCATGTTTGCCGGTAAAAATCCTGAAAACCGCAATCAGAAAATCGACCTGGTCTCTGTTTTCGAAGCCGTGGGCAAGGTGCGGACAGGCAGGATGTCCCAAGATCAGCTGGAAGCCGTTGAAAATTCCGCCTGCCCCACCTGCGGCTCCTGTGCCGGCATGTTCACGGCCAATTCCATGAACTGCCTCACCGAGGCCATCGGCATGGGACTGCCGGGCAACGGCACCATCCCCGGCCCCATGTCCGAACGGCTCCGTCTGGCAAAAAAGGCCGGCATGACTGTCATGGATCTTTTCAACAACAACACCACACCGGACAAAATACTCACCGAACAGGCATTCAGGAACGCCCTGGCCGTTGACATGGCCCTTGGCTGCTCAACCAACACGGTGCTTCACCTCAAGGCCATTGCAAAGGAGGCCAATGTCGCCATCGACCTTGACCTTATCAACGACATCAGCAAAAAGACCCCCCATCTCTGCTCCCTGAGTCCCGGGGGCAGCGACCACATCGAAGATCTCTACCATGCCGGCGGCATCCAGGCGGTGATGAAAGAGCTGTACCAAGCCGGAATGATAACAGGGGACCCTGTCACCGTCACCGGCACCACGGTGGCAAAAAACCTGGAAAGGGCCAAAATAAAGGACAGGGAAGTGATCCGACCGGTGAACAACCCCTATCACAAACAGGGGGGGCTTGCCATCCTCTTTGGCAACCTTGCCGTTGACGGGTGTGTGGTCAAGCAGTCTGCCGTCAAGGAAAAGATGCTCACCCACCAGGGACCGGCAAGGGTCTTCGAATCCGAGGAGGAGGCCACCCGGGCCATCATGGACAACGGTATCAACAAAGGAGATGTCGTTGTGATCCGGTATGAAGGGCCGGCAGGAGGCCCCGGTATGCGGGAAATGCTCACCCCCACATCGGCCCTGGCAGGCATGGACCTTGACGGTGACGTGGCCCTGATTACCGACGGCCGTTTTTCAGGGGGAACCAAAGGGGCCTCCATTGGCCACGTATCCCCCGAGGCCATGGAAGGGGGATTGATAGCAATGGTAGAGGAAAACGACCCCATCCGAATCGATATCCCGGAAAAAACCATTGAACTCCTCGTCTCCCAGGAGGAGATTCAAACCAGACAGGGCCAGTGGAAAAAACCGGAAATGAAAATCACAACAGGATATATGGCACGGTACGCCAGACAAGTCTCGTCGGCAGGAAACGGGGCTGTTTTTAATTAAAAAAGGAAAAGAAAAATGAAACTTTCAGGAGCGCAGATCCTGGTCAAGATGATCAAAGACCAGCAGGTCGATACTATCTTTGGCTACCCGGGAGGCGCTGTCATCGACATTTACGAAGAACTGTCCCGCCACCGGGATCTTCGCCATATCCTTGTCCGCCACGAGCAGGGCGCCGTTCACGCGGCTGACGCCTATGCCAGGGCAAAGGGAAGTGTGGGGGTGGCCCTGGTGACATCGGGGCCGGGGGCCACCAACACCGTCACCGGCATTGCATCGGCCTACATGGACTCCATTCCCGTTGTGATCTTTACCGGCCAGGTGCCAACGGCCCTCATCGGCAACGATGCCTTTCAGGAGGTGGACATTGTCGGCATCACCCGGCCCTGCACCAAGCACAACTACCTTGTCAAGGATATCCGAAACCTGGCAAAAACGGTAAAACAGGCCTTTTACCTTGCCCAGTCGGGAAGGCCGGGACCTGTGCTTGTGGACCTGCCCAAGGATGTCATGGCAGCAGCCGTGGAATTTGAAGCACCCGAGGATATCAAGCTGAAATCCTACAATCCCACCTACGATCCCAATAAAAAGCAGATCGCACGGGTTGCCGATCTCATCAAAAAGGCAAAAAAACCGCTGATTTTTGCCGGCGGCGGTGTGGTGATTTCCAAGGCATCCCGGGAGATCACGGACCTTGCCACCATGGCGGACATTCCCGTCACCGCCTCCCTCATGGGGCTTGGTTCCTTTCCCGGCTCCTCTCCTCTCTGGCTGGGAATGCCCGGCATGCACGGCACCTACCGGGCCAACATGTCCATGGCCCATTGCGACCTCATGATCGCCGTGGGGGTAAGATTTGATGACAGGGTCACCGGCAAGATCGAAAAATTTGCCCCGGAGGCCAAGATCATCCAGATCGACATCGATCCCACATCCATACGGAAAAATGTGGAGGTTGCCTGTCCCATTGTGGGAGACTGCAAAACAACCCTTGCCCTGCTCAACACCATGCTGGAAAAAAAAGACTTCTCGTCCCAGAAAGACGAGAGAACAGCGTGGCTTGAACAGATCCGTCAATGGAAGGCCGAGTCTCCCCAGAGGTACGAACAAAACAGTGACACCATCAAGCCCCAGTATGTGATAGAACAGCTCCACAAAGCAACCCGTGGAGATGCCATCATCACAACGGAAGTGGGCCAGAACCAGATGTGGGCGGCCCAGTATTACCATTTTGACAAACCCAACCATTTTATCACATCCGGGGGACTCGGCGTGATGGGATTCGGCCTGCCGGCAGCCATTGGCGCCAAGGCGGCCTGCCCTGAAAAAACCGTTGTGGACATTGCCGGGGACGGCAGCATCCAGATGAACATCCAGGAGCTGATGACAGCTGTGGAATCAAAACTTCCAGTGAAAATCGTTATTCTGAACAACCGGTACCTCGGCATGGTCAGGCAGTGGCAGGAGCTTTTCTACGACAAGAACTACGCCTGCACCAACATGGAGATGGCCCCGGATTTCATCAAGCTTGCCGAAGCCTATGGGGCAACGGGCCTCAAGGCCACCAAACCCCATGAGGTGGAAGAGGTGCTGTCCAAAGGTCTTGATACCCCGGGAACGGTGATCATGGAGTTTGTTGTTGAACGGGAAGAGTCGGTCTATCCCATGGTTCCCGCTGGAAAGGGATTAACGGAAATGCTGCTGGTATAAAGGGAGGTTGAAATATGATGAACAGAGAGAAACATCTGCTATCCATTGTCGTGGATGATGAACCCGGGGTCCTGTCCCGGATTGCAGGCCTTTTCAGCGGCAGGGGGTACAACATCGAAAGCCTCAGCGTCGCGCCCACGGCCAGGCCGGACATCTCCCGGATCACCATGGTGACAAGGGGGGGAGATCACATTGTTGAACAGATCAAAAAACAGCTGAACAAGCTGATCAACGTCCTCACCGTCACCGACCTCACCGACAAGAAATATGTCATGAGGGAGCTTTCCCTGATCAAGGTCCATGCCAGGCCGGAGCAGAGGGCGGAAATCCTCAGGATTGTTGACATTTTCAGGTGCCGGGTCGTTGACGTGGGCCATGATCACTACACCATCGAGGTATCCGGTGATGAGGGAAAACTCAAGGCCTTTATGAACCTTTTAAAGCCCATGGGAATCATCGAGGTGGCAAGAACAGGGTCCATCGCCCTTGCAAGGGAGAACGGCCACTGAGGGAACTTCTAAAAAATAATCCACGCATCCTGCTTGCCATTTTGTCCGTCTTCTACGTTGTGACAACCGGCACATAGCTCACTATGCTCCGGTTGTCACGCCTTGAATACGAACAAAATGCCTACACGATATGCGTAGAT
>DATFJZ010000202.1:0-3312 GCA_035268945.1 Desulfobacteraceae bacterium
TCTGCCCTTGTTCAAACCGAGTTTTCTGCCGAGAAGATCCATGGCCTGGATCCCGTTGGTGCCCTCGTAAATCTGGGTGATCTTGCAGTCCCGGAGCAGCTGTTCCTGGGGGTACTCCCGGGTAAACCCGTATCCACCGAAGACCTGGATGCCATCGGAACAAAGCTCAAAGGCCCGATCGGTGATATACCCCTTGGCAACGGGGATCAGCACATCGATGAGCCCCTGGCAGTGTGCCCGCTGGTCATCGGTCTCTGCCACCTGTACCATGTCCTCCATGAATCCCACATAGTAGAGAAGGCTCCGCATGGCTTCGGTGGAGGACTTCATACCCAGGAGCATGCGGCGGACATCGGGATGCCGGATAATGGGAACACCGGCCGACCCCTTTGGCGCTGTCAGGGGGGCACTCTGGACCCGTTCCCTGGCGTAGTTTAATGCGTTGAGATAAGAGGCCGAGGCACAGGCAAACCCCTGCATGCCGACATGGAGACGTGCCTCGTTCATCATGACGAACATGTGGTGCATTCCCCTGTTCTCACCGCCGAGGAGAGTACCGATGCACCTGCCCTGGCTCCCCAGGGCCATGGAACAGGTGGGGCTGCCGTGGATGCCCATCTTCTCCTCGATACCGGTGCAGACAATATCGTTGAATTCGCCCGTGGAACCGTCATCGTTCACCCGGTACTTGGGCACGAGAAAGAGGGAGATGCCCGCAGTGCCCGCCGGAGCCCCTTGGATACGGGCAAGGACCGGATGGATGATATTGTCCACCAGGTCGTTGTCACCCGAGGAGATGAAGATCTTGTTGCCGGTGATGGAATAGGTGCCATCGCCGTTGGGAACTGCCCTGGTGGTCAACGCTCCGACATCGGAGCCGGCTTCGGGTTCTGTGAGCAGCATGGACCCGCCCCAGGCACCGGTGTACATCTTTCTCAGAAAAAGCTTTTTCTGCTGCTCTGTGCCAAATTTTTCCACCAGCTTGCCCGCCCCGTGGGCCAGGATGACCTGGAGCATGAACGGATAGTTGGCCCCGTTGAAATAGTTGTTGGCTGCCAGGGCCACGGTTGCCGGCATGCCCTGCCCTCCCCAGGCAGGATCGTCGCACATGGCGATCCATTCTCCCTCAACAAAGAGCTCGTAAGCCCGGTGAAAGGCTTTGGGCACGGAGACCCTGCCGTTTTCAAAGGTACAGCCCTCCCGGTCCGCCTCACCCAGGTAGGGAAGCAGCTCCTTGAGGGCCAGGTTCCGGGCCTCGGACACCACCATATCAATGGTTTTCCCGTTAAAATCTTCAAATTTTTCGTACCGGCTCAGTGATGAAACCTCCAATTGCTCGTGGAGCACAAAGTCCACATCCCGCCGGTCTGCCACCTGCTGTGCCATACATCCTCCTTTATCGTCGGGCCCATGGGCCGTGTACTCCCCACCCGTTTTCAACAAACCGCTCTTCCATGTCCCTCAATGTTACGCTGAAACCCGCCTGGGCAGAGCACTGGGTAATACCTGCCCCATTCACGTTTCAAAAAGTACAATGGTCCACGCCTTACCCGACGCTTGTCTGGTAACGATCAGAACACAAGACCTATGCCAGCAGCCCTTCCGCACCATAACCATAGCTTTTCCGGAAAAGGTCAGCCAGAGAAAGCAGAGTTTCTTTACCATGGTAAAATTTTCTCTGTTTTAATTTCCAGATTTGGATTATCCTGTACCATGGTGCCGTCAAAAAATCAAATAACAATACTTACTCTTTGAAGTTCCCTTGGCAGCGGTTTGATCATTTATATTTGCTGTAAAACGGCCGTAAGCCTTGACTTAAGGGATCAGAATTGTTACGCTCAATCGATTATCGCAACAAGATAAAAACAGATCACAAGGAGATAAACCATGCCTTTGTGCACCATCCGGGTCTTATTGATCATCGTAATGCTTATGGCTTCCCCCCTGACCGGCTTTGCCGCCCCCGATGAAGCTAAGCAGGAGAACAGTGATTTCGCAGCACAGATCGACCAGGCCATAAAAACCGCTGAAACCGACCTTGCCCGGCTGAAACAGGCGCTTGAGGCGGAAAAGCAATCCTACAGGGAGATGGAAGAACAGAATAAAATTCACATGAACGGGATGGAATCCTTTCGAAATCTCCTTATTGTGCCTGACATCAATATCTCGGTTTTAAGAAAAAGTGTTGAGGACATCAGTGTATCCCTCTCCATGGTTAAATCCAACATTGAAAAACTCACAGACAGAGCGTCCAGCACAACGAAAATCATTGCCACAACCAGAGAAAAAACCGCCTTTGTTACGGAGAGGATCCAGGCATTAAAAGAGGCCGAAGACAAGCAAAACAGCTATATTGCCAACCTCAAATCCTATGAAACGATCCTGAAAAAACAGGAAAAGGTCCTCTCCTCCCTGGATGAGATCATCGCCAAGCAGCTGACGATGAACCGATCCCTTGAATCGTCCTTCCAGGAGCTGTCCGACGCCTTTAAGAAACAGATCAATGACCAAAAGGGAAAAGTCCTTTTTCAGCGAGAGCAGGTTCCGGTGAAGACCTTTTCCGTCAAAGCGTGGACAAACGAATTCCTTACAATTGCGGCTTTTTTCAAAGAGGTGGTGTCCGGCAGGCTGTTTGTTGCAAAATGGACGGTCTTTAAAAAACAGATCACCCCGGCGGCCCTGCTAATGGTGTTATCCCTGGCCATTCTCTCGATTTTATGTCTGAAGACAGTGACGGTTGCCAGACAGAAGCAGTGGTACCAGGCCGTCATTACCAAACGAACCGGCTATCCTCTTGTAATACTGGAGCATTCAATCATCCCCGCCCTGCTGCTTCTGGCTGCAAAGGTCCTGATGGGCACGGAACTCCACATCATATTTCCCGATCTTCTCAATTTTACCCTGTTCTTCCTCATGGTGTTTCTCGTTACCCGGATCGCATCTGATGCCCTGCAGCTCATCGTCAATGAAAACAAGCTCTTCTTTTTTACGGCCCTTTATTACTGGCGAAAACTCTTCTGCAACGGATTGAGGATCTATGCAGGGATTTTTCTCTTTGTTTACTGGTTCATATCCCCCCAGAGTGTTTTACTGTGCCCCCTGAGGATCCTTTCCGAAATCCTCCTGACGGCCGGTGTGTTTTTCTTCTGGAACCGGTATGAAAGCCTCAAACAGAAAGCCCTCACCCCAGGAGAGAAATACATCAACTGGGCAAGCAAGGCCCTTGTCCTGGCCGGTTTATTTCTCGAGCTTGCCGGTTACACCCATTTCACCTCCTGGTGGTACACCTCCCTGGGGCTTTCCATGGTCGTT
>DATFJZ010000203.1:0-8197 GCA_035268945.1 Desulfobacteraceae bacterium
AAAGCGGCTCGATGCCCTGTACAAGCTTATCTCCCGCCGTGATCCTCTCCTTATTGTCACCTATGTGGAAACCCTTTTGCAGAAGATTATTCCCAGACGCCTGCTCTCCGATGGGGCCGAACTGGTTGCCAGCGGGGAGGAGATCGACAGGGACCTTCTGGTCGCCAGGCTCAATGCCCAGGGGTATGCCAGGGGCTCCCTGGTTGAGGAGCCGGGGGATTACTCCGTCCGGGGGGGGATCCTGGACGTTTTTTCTCCGGGCAGCAGCAATCCGGTGAGAATCGAGCTGTTTGGCGATTATGTGGAGTCCCTGAGATCCTTCTCCCCGGTAAGTCAGCGGGGCATTGCCGAGCTTGAAGAGGCTGTTTTCATCCCCGCCAGTGAAGCGGTGGTGGAGAACAAACACCTCCCCGATATATTGACACGTCTTCGCAGGGCAGGGGCCGAGGCCGATCTGGATGCGGCAAAGGTCAAGGCGTATGTGGAAAAGGTAAAGGAGCAGGGCAGGTTCCCCGGCATGGAGAGTATGCTCTCCATCGTTTACCCGGATCTGGACTGTTTTTTTGACTATCTTCCCCGAAACTGCCTGCTGGTTCTTGACCAGCCAGGAGAGCTTGATGCCGCAGCCAGGGCATTTGAAAAAAAAGCCCGGGAAAATCATGCCACCGCCGTGTTTGACGGCAAGCTCTGTGTGGATCCAGCCTCCATCTACCTTGGGTGGGAAGAGGTGATAACGGCCATGGAGAAACGAAACCCCTTGGCGTTCAAGCCCCTACACGTTGAAGGAAAAGGAAAAAAAACCGCCAGCCTGGCCCTTGGTTTTACCGACAACACCGCCTTGACCGCTGAACTGAAACGGGAGGGGAAAGGTGAGCATCTCTTGAAACCCCTGGCCGATTTTCTCCTGGAAACCGAAGAAAAGGGCATGGCCGCCGTTGTGGTGTGCCCTGGCCAGTCCAGGGCCCAGCGGCTGCTCTCCCTGCTTGCCCCCTACGGCATTGAACCGGCACAGCTGACCTCGTTTTCTGATCTTGAAAAGAAGAGGAGCGGTATTTTCTACGTCAAAGATTCCCTCTCTTCGGGGTTTTACGCCCCGGATCACGGTTTTGCCCTGGTAACGGACCAGGAGATCTTTGGCGTGAAGCGTCAGGTCAGGAAGAGGAGTGCCAGGGGGGCCGCCTCCAGGTTCATCACGCCGGAGGAGTTGAAAAAGGGGGATGTGGTGGTCCACCTGGAGCACGGTCTCGGCCGGTACGAAGGGCTCTCCACCATCACCGTGGAGGGGATCTCCGGGGATTTTATCCTGATCTCCTACCGGGATGATGACAGGCTCTACCTGCCCGTTGACCGCATGGACATGATCGAAAAATACCTCGGAGTGGATGGGTATGAACCGATTCTGGACAAGATCGGCGGCAAGACCTGGGGGAAATCCAGGGCCAAGGCCAAAAAAGAGGTGGAAAAGATGGCAGGGGACCTGCTCAACCTCTACGCGGAGCGCCGGGTGAAGAACGGCTTTGCCTTCAGCGGTCCGGACGACCGGTACAACGCCTTTGAACAGACCTTTCCCCATGAAGAAACCCCTGACCAGTCCAGGGCCATTGATGATGTACTCCAGGACATGGAGGCAAAAACTCCCATGGACAGGCTGGTGTGCGGGGATGTGGGGTACGGCAAGACCGAGGTTGCCGTCAGGGCGGCGTTCAAGGCGGCCAGGGACGGCAGGCAGGTGGCTGTTGTGGTGCCCACAACCATCCTGGCCGAACAGCACCTTGCCACGTTCCGGGAGCGGTTCAAAGAAGCCCCGATGACCGTGGAAACCCTCTCCCGGTTCCGGACAAAAAAAGAGCAGCAGGCCATCATCAACAACCTCGAATCGGGAAAAACCGACATTGTCATCGGTACCCACCGGCTGCTCCAGAAGGACATCTCGTTCAACTCCCTGGGCCTTCTGATCATCGACGAGGAGCAGCGATTCGGGGTCAAGCACAAGGAGGCCCTGAAGTCCAAGCGGAGCACCATCGATGTTCTTGCCCTCACCGCCACCCCCATACCGAGGAGCCTTCACATGTCCCTCACCGGCATGCGGGACATCAGCGTGATCTCCACCCCGCCAAGGGACCGCCAGGCCATTGTCTCGTACATCTCCGAGTACGACGATACCATTGCCGCCGGTGCCGTAAGAAAGGAGCTTGCCCGGGGAGGGCAGGTGTTTTTCATCCACAACAACATCACCACCATTTTCAAGACCGCTGAGAATCTCCAGAAACTGGTGCCCGAGGCGCGCATCGGCGTTGCCCACGGAAGGCTCTCCGAGGCAAAGCTTGAAAAGATCATGTTCCAGTTCATCAACCGGGACATCGATGTTCTGGTCTGCACCACCATTGTGGAGTCGGGCCTTGACATCCCCTCGGCCAACACCATGATCATCAACCGGGCCGACCGGTTTGGCCTTTCCCAGATCTACCAGCTCAGGGGCAGGATCGGCAGGGGGGAGGACCAGGCCTACGCCTACCTCTTTGTCCCCGATGAAAACCAGCTGTCAAGGGATGCCAAAAAGCGGCTGGCGGCACTGATGGAGCACCGGGATCTCGGTTCCGGGTTCCAGATCGCCATGAAAGACCTCCAGATCCGCGGGTCGGGATCGGCCCTGGGCGGCGCCCAGTCGGGGCATATCGCCGCAGTGGGGTATGACATGTTTTTAAAGCTTCTGGACGAGGCGGTTTCCGATCTCAAGGGAAACCCCGTTGTTCAAAGCCTGGAACCCGAGATCAATGTGGCCATGTCCGCCACCATTTCCGACGAGTATGTCCAGTCCATTGAGCAGCGGCTCACCATTTACCGACGGCTGGCCCGCATGACCGAGCTTTCCGAGATAGCAGCCATGCAGAAGGAGCTGGTGGACCGGTTTGGCAAGCTCCCCGGTGAAGCCGGCAACATGCTCTTCAAGATCATGCTTCGGGTGCTGGCCGTCAAGGCCGGGGTGAAACGACTGGACCTTTCCAACAACACCCTTGCCATGGTGTTTTCACACCTTCACCAGAAACGGGAGTTCTCCTTGGTTGATGATCTGCCCGTTTCCTTTGTCAGCCATGAATTCACAGCGGAAAACGCCTTGAAGATCGTTCTTGGCACCAAGCGGAAAAATATTTCAAAAGCCCTGGTGGAGACCAAAAAAATCTTGAAACATATTGCCCTGCGTGTTAACAATTAAAGGCTGTACCGGTGTTTAACCAGGAATACCCGGACCGGTTGCCTCTAATTCGACTTTCATATAAACCAACATGGCCGGTGCATGGTCATCGAACCAGCCGCAACAAATCATCAGTCGTCAGCTAACACTTAACACTTAACATTTATATTTTTTGAACCACCAAGAGGGCTCGATTGTCGCTGTTTCATATAAAAGGCTTTTTTATCGCTGTTCTGGTTCTTTCCGGTCTGTGCTTCCCTGCCTGCAGCCAAAGCTCAGACACGGTTGATAAAGAGGATTGGATTCTCGAATGCGGCAGCACCACCATCTCTCTGGATGAATTCCGGGCAGAGCTGGAGCTGAAAAAAGCAGCCTATCCCTATTCAATACACAACGAATCAGAGGGGTTCCGCCGCCTGGTGCTGGACCTCGTTGCCCAGCTCTCCGAGGAGCTGGTTCTGCTGGCTGCAGCAGAAGACAGGGGCTGCCGGGTATCCGCCCGGGAGGTCCAGGAAGCTGCGGCGGCATTCCAGGGGGAGTACCCGGAAAACGCCTTTGAAGCCATGCTCGTTGAAAATGCCGTCTCCTACGCCTTCTGGAAAAAACGCTTTGCCATACAGCTCACCATTGACAGGCTGGTTGAAAAGGAGCTCAAGCAGAAGATCGAGATAACACCAGAGGAGATCTCCCAATACTATGATCAACAGAAAAGCCGTGACGGGCAGCAGACAGAAATGGATGAAGAGGGGCTCATTGCCCAGCTTCGCCGGAAAAAGGCTGAAAATGCCTGGTTCGGCTGGGTACAGTCCCTTGCCGAGCAGTACCCGGTTGTTGTCAGCCACAAAGGGCTTGAACGTTTTTTAAAGAACAAAAATTTCTGAGAGACAAGAAACAAAAGACAGGATAATTGTATTGGTCACGGTTAAAAGCATCCAGCACCGAAAGTTGAGGTGTTTATCTATGGGCATTTGTCAAATGTTCAATGGATTGAGGCCTTGATCATAGTACCGGCTACGCATCAGCGGATCTGTCTGATGATAGGATCAAGGACTGGGTTTCAAACAGGACGAAAAGGAAAAAAATAACAATGGAAAAACAGAGTTTAAAAACAGCCGTAATCACCCTTGCACTCCTTTTCTCTTTTTTGGGAACTTCGCTTGGGGATCTTGAAGAGAGAATTGTTGCCGTCGTGAACAATGAGGTGATTACCCTTACCGAATTGAACAACTCGCTGCGGCCCTACATGGACAAGATAGAGACCGCCGGGTATACCGGTGCAAAAAAAGAGAAGATGATTTACAAGCTCAAGCAGGATATGCTTTCCAGGATGATCGACCGGAAACTTACCGACCAGGAGGTTGAACGTCTGGGAATTACCGTTTCTGAAAAAGAAGTGGATGCTGCCATTGAGCGGCTCAAGCAGTCCCAGTTCATGACCCAGGAGGACCTTGAAGAGGCCTTGAAGCAGGACGGGATCAGTTTCGGGGAATACCGCAGGAAAATTCACAGGGAGATATTGCGGCCCAAGTTGATCAACTACAGTGTCAAGTCCAAGGTGGTGGTAACCGACAGCGATGTGGAAGCCTACTACAGGGAACACCAGCAGGACTATACCGGAGTCAAGACGTATCATCTGTACAATATCCTCATCCCTGTTGAATTTTCCGGCATGGACGATTCCAGTGCCGGGCCGTTGAAAAAGGCAACACGGATCAAAGAACTGCTTGACCAGGGAAAACGCTTTCAAGAGCTTGCCAGGCAATATTCCGCGGCCCCCAATGCCTCTGACGGGGGGGAACTGGGGGTTATGGATGCAGAGACCCTTTCGGCAAAGCTTGAAAAGGTCGTGTCAAAACTTGCCGAGGGGGAGCACTCCGGCCCTATTCTCACCGATCAGGGGTACCAGCTCTTTTATGTCGAGGATGTCCAGCCGGCCAAAGTCAAGGAGCTGGACCAGGTCAGGGATCAGATTTTCAAGAAACTCTATGACGAGATTGTTGAAAAAAAGTTTCAATCCTGGCTGCAATCCCTGCGGGAGAACTCTCATATTAAAAAAATGCTGTAAATCAAGGCCATCAGGGGTTTTTGTCAAAATAGGGAACTGGAAGAAAAGAATCACCATTTCAACATGGGCAAATCTTTTAACCGGATTGGCGAGGAGATAGCGTATGCACAACGAGAGAATTGACATATTGATCAAGAGCATTAAACGGCTCTTGAGGAGGGGCGCCACAAAGCAGCTGGCAAATATCATCAAAAAAACCCATGCCGCTGATCTCTCGCTTATTTTCCGGGAGCTCTCCCCGGACAGCAGGTACGAGCTTTTCCGGCTGATGGATGATCCTGAAAAAAAAGTCGTTCTTTTTTCCGAGCTGGAAGAGAGCATCTTTCTTGAATTTGCCCGGGAGCTCGATCTCAAGGACCTGGTGGAGGTGTTTGAGGAGATGCCCGCTGATGACGCCGCCGAGCTCCTTGGCCGGCTGGAGGAAGACCAGGCCGATGCCATCCTGGAGAAGATGAAAAAAGAAGACTCCATGGAAGTCGAGCATCTGATGAGTTATGGCGAGGACACTGCCGGAAGCATCATGGTGCCCGATTTTATTGCCCTGAAGGAGGATACAGGGGCCCGGGAGGTGATCGAGGCTTTGCAGAACGAGTACCTTGATGTGGAGATGCCCTTTTACATCTATGTGGTGGACGAGTATGGAAAGCTCGTGGGGGTCAGTTCCCTTCGTCAGCTGGTGGTGGTTCAACCCGAAAAAAAATTAAAAGAGTTCATGGCAAAGGACATTGTTTCCGTGAACACCTATACCGACCGGGAGGATGTGGCCCGGGTGGTGTCAAAGTACGACTACCTTGCCGTTCCCGTTGTGGATGATGACAACCGGCTGGTGGGGATTGTCACGGTGGACGACGTCATCGATGTGTTGAGCGATGCCGCCACGGAAGACATGTTGAAGATGGCCGGTGTGGGCCAGGATTACGTCGAGACCGAGACGGTGCTCAGGGGCACCAGAATCCGTCTTCCCTGGCTCTTTGCCAGTTTTCTCGGTGGAGTGGCGGCCTTTTTCATCATCGGCGGATTCGAGGCCAGCCTTGAAAAATTTGCCTACCTTGCCGCTTTTATTCCCGTGATCATGGGCATGGGGGGAAACATCGGCAC
Source organism: Desulfobacteraceae bacterium (assembly GCA_035268945.1). Lineage (GTDB taxonomy): Bacteria > Desulfobacterota > Desulfobacteria > Desulfobacterales > Desulfobacteraceae > DATFJZ01. The sequence continues at coordinate 6,357 of DATFJZ010000203.1, forward strand.
CCAGTCCTCGACCATTGTTGTGCGGGGTATTGCCACGGGCAAGATCAACACCAGGGATCTCGGGTCGGTGGTGGCCAAGGAGCTTGCCATCGGAATCATCCTTGGTGTTGTCTACGGGTTGTTCATCGGAATTGTGGCCAAGGTCCGGTTCCACGCCGAACCCCTCTCCCTGGAGTTGGCCCTTGCCGTCTGCCTGGCCGTGATCTCCTCCATGTCCGTGGCGGCCCTGGTGGGATCCCTGGTTCCCATGCTCTTTGAAAAGGCCGGCATTGACCCGGCAGTGGCCACCGGCCCCTTTGTCACCACCTCTGTGGACATTGTCAGTGTCTACTGCTATTTCTACATTGCCACACTGCTGCTGGGGCTGTGATCATGCCTGGTTTTTCCACGGACGGCATCCTGCTCAGGCGCATCGAGTACGGTGACCATGACCTGATCATCACCTATTTTACCCGCTCCATGGGCAGGATTTCCGTTGTTGCCAAGAATGCCAAAAAGAGTGTCAAGCGATTTGCCGGAGCCCTGGACCCCTTTTCCATGATGAATATCCACTGCACCCTGCCCCGGAGAAAAAACCGGCTGCCGATCCTCGCCAGTGTAGACCTTGAAAACCCCTTTGCCAGAATCCGCATGGATACGGCAAAAACAGGGTACGCCAGCTACTGGGTAGAGCTGATCAACGCGTGGATGGAGCAGGGAAAAGAGCAGACCGCTGTGTATGACCTACTCTGCTATGTTCTGGATGCCCTGAATACCGGTGTGGTTGAAAAAGAGGTGCTCAGCCTTCTGTTCCAGATCCGGTTCATGGCCATTTCAGGGTTTTCCCCCAATATTGCCAGCTGCAGCAGCTGCGCTGTGCCCATCGACAATATCCCCCAGCAGCAGGTCTTGTTTGACATCCAGGAGGGGGGACTTGTGTGTGACAGGTGTGCAGCAAAGGGCGGCAGCCGTTGCAATGCCAGGCAGGGAATCCTTGTTTCCAAGGGCACATTGAAACAATTGGCCTGGATCAACAGCAAAGAGATCAGGAAAGCCGGCACCATAACCTTTCCAGCCTTTGCCGTTAAAGAGGGGGAACGGCTTCTCGAATCCTTCGTTCCCTGCCACATCGGGCGGGAGATGAAAAGCCTTGTTTTTTTACAACGGATAAGGAGATGAAACCAGTGAATTATCAAAAAATTCTTGAGAAACGAGAGATTACCGTGTCCGTGCCGTGCAGGATCGACCTGGGGGGTACCCTGGACATCAGCACCTTTTACCTCGCCCTGGCCCGTTTGAAGCCGTGCACCGTCAATATTGCCCTGGATATGCGGACAAGGGTGACCCTCTCCCCCTGGAAAGCCGGGCGGGTCAGGGTGAGCTCCCGGGGGTTTGACAGTGCCGAGTTTCCGTCCTTTTACGCCCCCTACGACCACCCCATGGGGCTGATGTTTGCCGTTGCCGATTTTTTTGCCGCCGACGGGGTCCACATCCAGATCGCGTCGTCATCCCCCCCGAAAAGCGCCCTGGGGGGGTCGTCAGCAGCGGCGGTTGCCATTGTTTCCGCCTTTTTAAAATGCCGTGAAGGCAGGGTGGATCCAGTGGCGGCAGCGGTGACGGCCCACCACATCGAGGCCGGGGTGGCAGGGGTCCCCTGCGGCTTCCAGGATCAGCTGGCAGCGGCCTTCGGCGGCGTCAATGCCTGGCACTGGCAGTTGAATCCCGGCGGCCCGGGGTTTGTCCAGGAAAAGATCTTTACTCGCAGAGAGGAGATGGAGAACCTGGATCGCCACATGCTTGTGGCTTATTGCGGTGTGCCCCATGTGTCAAAGGATGTGAATAAAAAATGGGTAAATGGATTT
>DATFJZ010000204.1:0-3718 GCA_035268945.1 Desulfobacteraceae bacterium
GCCCCGGTTGGCGGCAAACACGGCGGCTGACATGCCTGCCATGCCCGATCCCACAATGGCAAGGTCGGTGTTTAATAAAGTGGTGTTCCGGGTCATGATGGTTCCTCCTTGTGGGGGGCAAGCTCGAGGTCAAAGAGGCCGCAGTGCAAGGCCTCGGTCAGTTCTGCCTGGATCAGCTGGTCGCCCCAGAATATGGGCTGCTGACCCTTCCACCGCTCATTGAGAAAGGCCTTGATGTCATCAATGCCCTTGTGTGCTCCCGTTTTCCGGCTGTCGTACATGTGGGCAAGGACCCTTACGCTGCAGAAGGCCCCCTGGCAGGGGCCCTTGCCAAGCCGGCTCCGCTTGCCCAGGTTGAGAAGATCCGGGGTTTCCCCACTTTTTTCCATTTCACCGATCAGGTCGTCGATGGTGCTCTGGGAGATCATCTCGCATTCACAAAGAATTTTGTCTTTCTCTCCTTTGGCTTTTTGCAGCCATTTTTTCGGTGCCAGGCCGGGCTCTGTCCATTTTCCCTGGCTGGTGGAGGGCAGCAGGGTTGTTGCCGTGGTGCACGTCCGGTTGTTTCCCATGCGGCGGCAGACGAGATCGGCTGTTTTTTCCGCCATGAGCCGGAAGGTGGTGAGTTTGCCCCCTGTGATGGTGGTGAAGTTTTCAAGGCTGTCCTTTTCGTGGTCAAGGAGGGAAAACCCCCGGCTGACATCTCTGTCGTCATTCCCCTGGTCCTGGCCGCTGACAAGGGGTCTGACACCGGAGTAGGCCCGGATAAACCGGGTCTCTTCCAGGGAGGGGATCATCCCTGCTCCCTGCTGGACAATGAGGTCTGTCTCCTGGACGGAGGGTCTGGCCCTGTCCGGATCGTCAATTCTCCTCGATGTGGTGCCGATGATGGATACGGTGCCTCCGGGAACGAGAATGTCTGCGTTGGACGGGGGTCTTAAGCGGTTGATGACACCATTGGTGATTCTTGACTGGGTGACAAGCAGGGTGCCCATGGAGAAGAGGATGCTGAGCTCTGCCCCGGCCATGGCTGCCACCTGACCTGCCCAGGCCCCCGAGGCATTGACAACCTGTTGGGGTTCCACGGAAAACTGCCTGCCGGTGCGTATATCCTGGAGCCATACCCGGGTAATGCGTCGTTTCTCCTTTTCCATGCGGACAACACGGGTGTGGCAGAGAAGGGCGGAGCCGAGGCTTCTCGCATGGGCAATGTTTTCCAGGGAGAGCATGAACGGGTCAATGGCGCTGTCCTGGACCTGGAAGGCGGCAATGATTTTGTTTGAAAGGGCCGGTTCCATTTCCAGGGCCTGGGTTCGTGATACCGGGGTACATTGGATTCCGTTCTTTTCGCACATCAGGGGGAAATCGGCTGCATAGTTTTCATCGTCCCCCTCCACGGCAACAAATAGCCCCCTGCAGTTGTCAATGCATGAGGGGGCGGTCTTTTTCAGGATGGCTCCCTCTTTTCTGCAGTCCACAGCGCTTTCTGCATCGTTTGAAACATACCGGGCACCGCTGTGGAGCAGTCCGTGGTTGCCCCCGGAGGCGCCTGCATTGATGTCGGACTTTTCCACCAGGAGGGTCGTCACACCCCGCAGGGCAAGGTCCCTGGCAAGACCGGTTCCGGTGGCTCCCCCTCCTATGATAAGAACTTCTGTTTCCATGGCTCTCTTCTCCGTCTCCTGCTGAATAAAATCGGGCTTGATCATAACTTCGGCTAAAATTGCCGGTTCTTGGCATTCACGTTTCATCGTTTGTGGTGATGCACAGTCTCATGGCCATCGTATCAAAAACAGTACCACTTTGATTTTCGTTTTTCAACATTAATTTTCGTTTTTTTACATTTGCGTGGGGGAGGTCTTTACATTTCTTTTGAATATGATAAATGGAGCTTGATCACAACGTCGGCAGGCGTGTCTTTTTATATGAAAGTCGTGCAATTCCGGCAGCCGATTCGGGGTTTTGCCCTACGCTCATGGAGCCAGGGCTCCTCTCCGAGTCACGCAGCCCGTCCATGGGCTGCTCCGAGGTGAGCGACAGCTGTTTCCAGCATCCGTGCTGACAGCTGTCGCTCAAAACCGCTACGGACAAGAACCCCGAACCGGCTGCCTCTAATTCGATTTTTTATCTTCGTTGTGATGCCGGCATCATGCACCTGACCCTGATGGATAATGAGACGTGCTGTGTGGATGTCGGGTGAATGGGCCCATTGACAATAAAGGTGGAAAAAGAAAGGCTTTTGCCGGTATGGGGACGGAATGCCAGGAACCTGTTTAGGTATGGGCCAAAAGGAAAAAAAATGGAAAAACGGCAGAACAGGATTGTGGAAAAGGTGCAGCGGCTGGGATATGTCTCCATTGAGGATCTGGCAAAGGAATTCCGGGTGACACCCCAGACCATCCGGCGGGACATCACCACCTTGAACCGGCAGGGGCTGGTCAAGCGGTACCACGGGGGTGCCGGCCTTGCCACCAGTGTTGAAAACATCGGCTATTCGGCAAGGCAGATCCTCTGCCTGGAAGAGAAGAGGATCATTGCCCGAATGGTCGCCCGGCAGATACCGGCCAAGGCATCGGTTTTCATCAACATAGGAACCACCACCGAAGAGATTGCACGGGAGCTTGTGAAAAAAAACGGACTTCGGGTGATTACCAACAATCTGAACGTTGCCGTGATTTTGAGCAAAAACCCTAAAATTGAAATCTTCATGGCCGGCGGGGTGGTGAGGAACAGGGACTGCGGAATCACGGGTCATGCCGCCCTGGACTATATCAACCAGTTCAGGGCGGACTTCTGCGTGGTGGGGATCAGCGGTATTGATGAAAAAGGGGATCTCCTCGATTTTGACTACCAGGAGGTGATGGTGGCAAGGGCGATCATTGCCGGTTCGGCCAGGGTATGCCTTGTGGCCGACAACTCCAAGTTCGGGAGAAATGCCATGGTACGTCTGGGCCATCTGTCGGAAATTGACGAGCTTTTCACCGACAAAATCCCCCCGAAGAAGATCCGCTCACTGCTGCGGGAACACAATGTCAACCTTCACCTTCCTTTCTCCTAATCCAGCAGCACCTTTTCCAGCCGGGCCACCAGAAAATCAAGTTCCCTGTCATTGATGGTCAACGGCGGGGAGATTCTGATGGTGTGCCCGTGGCTGTCATTGGTCACCAGGCCAAGTTTCAGCAACTCCCGGCACAGGACCATTGCGTTTTTCTCTTTTATCTCGATGCCGATGAAAAGCCCCTTGCCCCTGACTTCCTTGACACGGCTGGATTTCAAGGCCAGCTTCTCGATTTTTTGTTTGAGTTTTTTTCCTTTGTCAGCGGCCCGGCCTGCAAGATTCTCCTCTTCCAGCACCTTCAGGGCTGCCGTCCCGGCAACACAGGCCAGGGGGTAGCCCCCAAAGGTGGATCCGTCGGAACCTTTGGTGAACACCATATCCATGATCTCCCTGTTGGTGATAAACACCGACAAGGGCAATATGCCCCCGGAAAGGGCCTTGCCGAGGATGACACCGTCCGGCACCATGTCGTCATGCTCAAAGCAGAATTTTTTCCCCGTCCTGCCCAGGCCCACCTGGATCTCATCACACACCAGGAGCAGATCGTTGTCATCGGCCAGTTTTCTCAGGCCCCTGAGAAACCCCTCCGAAGGAACATTCATTCCCCCTTCCCCCTGCATGGGCTCCACCAGGATACCACAGGTGTTTCCGGTGATGGCT
>DATFJZ010000205.1:0-2619 GCA_035268945.1 Desulfobacteraceae bacterium
AGAATAGCCCCGCCCCCACCGGTTGGTCGGTCAGGAACAAGAACGTCGGAGGGCTTTTTGCCCTGCCAGGCTAAAAATCAGCGACCTGCGGCCACTGGTCCTCAAACAGCTTGATTTTTTTAACGCCTGGCAGGACAAAAATCCTGACTCCTTTGGTTCTTAATGTTCCTGACCGACCAACCGGTGAGGGCTCTTAATCGGTTATCCCATAAAAAATTGGATCATCGAGTATAAAGAAGCATCCACTGCTGTTTTGCCGTAACGGGGCACCGGAGCGGCATGCTGTCCGGCAGCAATCATCATTTCAGCGATCCACCGCAATTCATACCGAAATCGTTCATTCTCACGGAGGAAATATGGAATCTTACTCACAAGGCGCACCTGGAACAGAAATCGATGCCAGAATTGCAAGGCTGCAGTCGGCCATGGAGGCAAAGGGGGTAAAAGGCGCCCTGGTGGTCCAGAAATCTGACCTTTTCTATTTTTCAGGAACGGTTCAGCAGGGATGGCTCTACGTTCCCTGCCAGGGAAAGCCCCTTTTAATGGTGTTTAAGGAGTATGACCGGGCCAGAGCGGAAACCCCTTTATCGTCTGTTGTCTCCCTTGTCAGCCCTAAAAAGATTCCCCATACCCTGGCGGAACACGGTTATTCCCTGCCCGGCACGGTGGGTATGGAGCTGGATGTTTTGCCGGTGAATCTGTATTTTCTCTATCAAAGGATCTTTGAAAACGCAGAAATCGTTGATATATCAACGGAGATCCGAATGATACGGGCTGTCAAGTCCGATTATGAGCTGGAACTGATACGGGCCGCTGCCGCCATGTCCGACCGGCTGGCCGCCAGGGCGGCAGAACTGATCGAACCGGGAAAAAGCGAAATCGCCCTGGCAGGGGAATTGGAAGCCTGCGCCAGGAGCCTTGGACACCAGGGAATTGTCCGCATGCGCCTCTGGGGCAGCGAGATCTTCTACGGCCATATCATGAGCGGCCCCGAAGCGGCAGTGCCCAGTTACATGGCATCCCCCACCGGCGGGACGGGCCCCAGCCCGGCTACAGGCCAGGGGGCAGGGTTCAACACCATTGAAAAAAATCAACCGGTTCTGGTGGATTATGTGTTTGCCCTGAACGGATACCTTTCCGACCACGCAAGAATATTCTCCATCGGCCGGCTTGACGATGACCTGCTCAGGGCCCATGAAGCCATGCTCGAGGTGCAGAACATGGCAAAAATAGAGGGCTGCGCCGGCATCCCCGCAGGGGAGCTATACCGGAAGATGGTGGATATGGCGACAGAAAAGGGGTATGACCAGTACTTCATGGGTGTCGGCGACAGGAGAATCCGTTTCACCGGCCACGGAGTGGGTCTGGAGCTGGACGAGTTCCCCTTCATTGCCCAGGGTCAGAAGCTCGTCCTGGAAAAGGGTATGGTTCTTGCTCTGGAGCCCAAGGTGATCATGCCGGGCAGGGGAGTGGTTGGCATTGAAAATACCCATGTGGTTACGGAAAAAGGTCTGGAACCTTTGACACAATTCTCCGGGGCGGTTTTCCAGGTGTAACCCGGGTGCCGATCTGGCCACCGATGATCATACCGCTGCAGGTGGCAAACAGGATCGGCGAGCTTGCCGGCCACGACCGGATGCCGAACAGGACAGAGACTGCTGTGAGCAAAAGGAAAAAGAGGGAGGTGCAGAACATGATGAAACAGGCCCGTGGCAGCAGCACAACTCCTCTTCTGGTCATCAGATCATTTCCTACTCTGCGTCAGTAAAACACGAATTGATATAACGGCCATGAGCAGCGTGCTCACAACAAAGAGATAAAGTCGAATTAGAGGCAACCGGTCCGGGTTTTGCCCGTAGCGGTTTTGAGCGGCAGCTGTGAGCACGGATGCTCAAGACAGCTGCCGCTCACCTCGAAGCAGCCCATGGACGGGCTGCGAGAATGAGCGTAGGGTAAAACCCGGACCGGTTGCCGCCGCAACACGACTTTCATATAAAATTACCATACCTTTCACTCGATTATCAAGTTTTTCGGAAGAACCGATTAGGAGCCCCCAACGGCTGCCCTATTCTAAAAACTTGATGATCGAGTTTCAGCAATTCTCAGGGTGAGTTGGCCAGGAAAAGTGGAATAAAAAACAAGCGCTGTCAAAATGATGTTGACACAACTCCCTGAAAACCCAACATGATCCACTTCGAATTGCCGATGCCTGAAATAAATAATTGCAAACCCCGTTAAAATCTGGTTTAGTGGCAGTTTATCGCTTTTTCCGGGATAGAAGAGCTGTCATGGTTGTTGTGAAAGTGGCGGCTTGATCATAAAATCGGTTACATCCGTTGATACGTGGAGCCGGTATCAGGGTCAAGCCCGAAAAAGGAGAGGATGTTTTGGATATTGATGTGAGCGGTATTGTTATCATTGCGGGGAATTACGGAAGCGGGAAAACCGAAACCGCTGTCAACCTCGCCTTTAACAGGAAAGCGGCGGGGCGTACCGTTGCCATTGCCGATCTTGATCTTGTGAACCCCTATTTCAGGACCAGGGAGGTAAGGGGCCCCCTTACCCGGTCGGGGATACGGGTGATTCTGCCGGAGGAAAAGTATATGGATGCCGATCTGC